>JANOWZ010000779.1:0-9568 GCA_031418155.1 Deinococcales bacterium | reverse complement strand
CGGACACGCACGCTCAGGTCAGATCGATGGCTGATGGCAAATTTCACGCTGGTTGAGAATCCAGGATTCTCAACCAACGTGAATTTGCTATCAGTTTGTGCAATGCGGGTTTTGCATCGTCGCTGTTGCGTCTCGAGCAGTTGTTGCCAGACGAATTTCAGGACGTGAACAACGGGGCCATTTCGCGTTGCTCGAGCAGCGATTGCATCACCGTGTCACTTGGTCGCACCTCGAGTCGATTGGCCGCCCCGAGCACTTTGGGCATGATCTGGACATCACCAGCCGTGCAGATGAACACACCAGGTCGGGCGAGCACCCAGTGAACGGCCTTGTCGATGTCAGCTTGATCCTCGAGCGGTTCGTACCAGGTCGCCGTTGTTTGTGGTCGTTCACCCCAGGGTCGGCGGGTGATGGTTTTGATGGTTTGCACGGCCACCTGGCGTTGTTCGCAGAGAACCATCAGCGCCTCGAAGTCACGGGCGTACTGTTCGTTCAGCATCAGCACGTGGCTGTACGGCAAAAGCACACTGTCAAAATCAAACTGCTCGAGCGCCCGTTTGTGTTGTGCCGCCACCGTCAGGCCGTGACCAGTCACGCCAATGAATCGCACGAGTCCTTCGGCTCGAGCTTCAATCAATGCCTCGAGTGCTCCACCGGGTCCCATCGCGGTTTCCCATTCGAGCGGATCGACCAAGTTGTGCAATTGAATCGAATCGAGGTGATCGGTGCGCAATCGTTCGAGCGAACGGTGGATGCTGTCCTTGGCGGCCTGGTACGTGCGATCACCGGTTTTGCTGGCGAGGAAAAAATCTTTGCGCTGTGCGGGCATCCAGGGGCCGATACGCAATTCGGATTCGCCGTAACTGGCGGCAGTATCGATGTGGTTCACACCGTAAGCAAGGAGTTGCTCGAGCGCCCGATCTGCTTGGGTTTGCGTGACATTGCCGAGACCTGCCGCGCCAAAAAGAGCCCGACTACTCTCGTGACCAGTTCGACCAAATGGAATCTTGGGAATCATGCCATCACCTCTTGTTTGAGCCTGAGGGATTCATGCGTGTCGGGTTCGAGATTTTTTGGCTCGAGTACCTGACCGTTGCGCATGATCGTGTGGAATCGGTACTGCTTGAGGAGTGGTTTCGTGACCTGATTGACTTGAACATTCAGTGACATCACACCAGCGATGCTGGCGTTCTGACCTTCAATCAATTGGATTGCACCAGCGATTTGCGTGCCCGATTTGATCCAGTCATCCACCAGCAACACCCGAGTGCCCTCCTCAAGTGCGCCAGAACGCAACTCGAGCGTGCGCGGTTGCGCTCGCACCACAGGCAGTTCGATCCGGTCGGTTCGCACCGGCAATTTGCCCGCCTTACGGATCGGCACCAAGCCTTTGCCCAGCCGACTTGCCACGGCGGTGGCCAGGATAAAGCCGAGCGCCTCGAGCCCAACCACCACGTCCACATCGTTCGTTTTCAGGTTATGGCAGAGGTCTGTGATTAGTGCGTTGAAGGCCAACGGATCAGCAAAGATCGGGGTGATGTCACGGCAACGCATGCCGGGAATTCCCAGTGTTTGATGGTCGATCAGCCTCAGGTAATTGTTCACGAGCACTCCTTCTCGAGCCGAACCTATTCAACCTTGGGAACGATGGTGCTTTCGTGACTGTTGAATCCACTTCAGCATACCCGTGGTGGTGTTCAGCGGGTGAAACCCTGATCTTGCAAGTACGTGAAGCTCGCTCTCACACTCTCGAGCGGATCGCCCGGACACGAATCCTGTTCGACAATGCTCCAAGCTGCACCGATGCGTTCGCTCGTCTCGAGGATGCTGGGCATGTCGAGTGAGCCTGAACCCACGGATGCAAATGTGCGGGCCGCATCTTTGGTCATGTCTTTGAGGTGCACGATGGGCAAACGTCCGGCGAAACGCTCGAGCACCGCGTTTGGCTCGAGGCCCGCGAAGGCTGCCCAGTAAACGTCCAACTCGAATTTCAAATCTTCGGCACTGACTTCTTGCGCAAAAAATTCGAGCACGTTCAAATCACCGAAGAGCCTCTCGAGTTCAAAGTCGTGGTTGTGATAGCAGAAGGTCAAGCCTTCAGCAGTACATGTTTTTCCTGTCGTCTCGAGGATCGGTGCGAGGGCGCGATAGAACTCGAGGTTGCGTTGCTCGGGTGGCAACCACGGGCAAACGATGTAGTGAACGCCGAGGGTTTTTATTTCGCGGATCACGCCGGGCAGGTCGTCACGCAGGCGTTGCAAGGGCACGTGCGCGGAGAGTCCACGCAATCCCAGGTGATCGAGTTGAGCCCGAACATCTTCGGCCTTCCATTGGCCCAGACCGGCGAACTCTACGGCGCTGTAGCCGATCTCCTTGACGGCTCGCAGGGTGTGTTGACTGTCGGCTGCGAATGCGTCTCGCAGTGTGTATAGGGCCAGTGCCGCATGCTTTTCCATTTGGGCTCCTTGGGGGTTGCTCAACAATCCGTCTAACCGATCCCTGTGACCGATCCTTGTGCATCTGCCAGTCCAAGGTCCGTTCACGATTTTCGTGATTGACCCATCTCGAGGGCGGTGATTTGGGTGACGGTCCATCGAACGCCAATGGCGTTTCGGACTGTGATCTGCCAGGGCAGTCTTCAATTTAGTAAACAGATTGTCAAGTTTACCCAAAGGTCTGTACAATCACCTCAGATGCGAGCCTCTGAAACCAACTTGGTCACCATGCGTGATATTGCCGATTTAGCGGGTGTCTCGCCAGGAACAGTCTCGAGGGCCCTCAAAAACCAGAGCGGCCTGACCGAAGAGACACGCCAACTGATCCTGCGTTGCGCCTCCGAACTGGGTTACAACGTCATCAATTTGCGACCAAATAAGCTCAAGCGCGTCAGTTTTCTGACCTCGAGACTACCGAATTTAACGATCAATCCGTTTTACGCACCCATTTTGCACGGGGTTGAGGATGCCTGCCATGATGAAGAGATCGCGCTGTCGTACATCTCGTTGCGGCCCAGCGACCGGGTCAGTGAAATCGTGCAGCGGCACGAGGCCGATGGCCTGTTGTGCGTTGGGCATTTCGAGCCCAAATTGATTGACCGCATTGCCGGGTTGGGCCTGCCGTTGGTGCTGATTGACCATTGGGTGCCGGGCATTCCGAGCGTCAACATTGACAACAGCAACGGGGCCAAACAAGCGGTGGCGCACTTGGTTCAACACGGGTACAAACGCATCGCCTTCATTGGTGACACCGGTCAATACCCGATCAAGCAACGGCTTTTCAGCTTCAGGCACGCGCTTTTTGCCGCTGGAATCCCGACGGACCCGACCCTCGAGGTTTCGCCGGAAACGCCGTACACCCGCACAGGCATCGAGGCTGCGGTGCGGGGCATGCTCAAGCTGGGGTCTCGTCCAGATGCACTTTTTATTCCCAATGATGAATCGGCATTGTGGGCCATTCAAATTTGTCTCGATGCCGGTTTGCGGGTTCCTGAAGACATCGCCATTGTTGGCTTCGATGACATTCATGCTGCGTCTCACGCATCGCCGCCGTTGACCACGGTTCGGGTCGATAAGGAATTGCTTGGGCGCAGCGGTCTCGAGTTGCTGGTCGCACGCAGCCGCACACAAATGCTGGTTGAAACCGAGTTGATCGTGCGTGGCAGCACAACCACCCGCGATTTAGTAAATAGTAAAGGGCGGTAGGCTCTTTGGGCGCACTGAAAAACCGGTATCAGAAAGCAATTTTCTGCTTTCTGACGGCCAAATCTGCCCGTTTACGGCTCGAGTCTGGCTGTTTCCTGCGATACTTGACAGGGGCCGTAGGCTGAGCTACGCTTCCTGCAAGCAATTTACTAAATACGTTTGACAGGGGTTGTCATCAGCGTTTGGCGCTGCCTGAACAACCAAGCTCGAGCATTCTGCGGGAGGCCCGTGAAACCACGAATGGTTCCGTTGACCCAAGCAAGTTGGATGACCAGGACAACTTCCAGGGTGACTTCACATGGTTAACGTCAATGCGTCAGCGCGTTCGGTTGGGCAGCAAAGCTTCGTCCACAAGCATGCCCCGACCTTGGCGGTCGTGCCGGTCTTGGTGATTGCGCTGCTGTTCTATTTTGGCTCAACGATCTGGTCGGTGGTGATGTCGTTTACCGCCAGCAAAATCTTCCCCGACATGACTTTTGTCGGCCTGCGACAATACGCACGGCTGTTCAACGATGCCCTGTGGTACATGTCGCTCGAGAACCTGGCACTGTTTGCTTTGGGCAGTCTGATCAGCCTGATTCTGGGATTTGTGCTGGCGGTGCTGCTCGAGGACAACAGCTTTGGTGGGGATGTCTTTCGCACGATTTACCTCTACCCGTTGGCGATTTCCTTGATCATTACCGGGTTGGTCTGGCAGTGGTTGTTCAATCCCAGCTTGGGTTTGCAGCAGTTCGTGCGTGACCTGGGTTTGAAAGACTTTGATTTCAACTGGGTTGCCAGCAAGGACAAGGTCATGTACGCCGTGATCCTGGCGGCGGTCTGGCAGAGCACAGGCTTTTACATGGTGCTGTGCTCGGCGGGACTCAAAAGCATTGACACTGAAGTTTGGCAGGCCAGCCGAATCGATGGCATTCCAAAATTCAGGATGTACCTTGAGGTGATCATCCCAATGATGAAATTCACCTTCCTGACCAGCTTCGTGCTGCTCTCAATTGGTGCGGTCAAGGCGTATGACATCATCGTCGCCATGACCAATGGTGGACCAGGCGGGCATTCAATGATGCCTTCGTATTACATCGTGGACATGTACACCAACCGGCGCAACATCGCCATGGGTGCGGCGGGCTCGACGATTCTGCTGCTGATCGTCGCCGTCTTTTTGGTGGCCTTGACGATCCTCAATTACGCCGCCTCAAGCAACTCGAGCAAGCGGGAGGCTTAACGTGCGTATTGCTCCCGAGATTCACAGTGTCATGGCCTTGCCGAACAGGATTCCCACCAAGAATCCGGTCTCGAGGACGGTCGTGTTTTTGATTCTCGTCGCCTTCGCGGTGCTGTTCGCTATTCCGTTGTACGTGATGGTCGTCACCTCACTCAAATCCATGGATGAGATTCGCCTGGGCCACATTTTCGCCCTGCCAATCAACCCGAGCTTCGAGGCTTGGGACGTGGCTTGGAACAAGGCCGCGAGTGGTTTCACCAACAACGGCCTCAAATCGGGCTTCTGGAATTCGGTGCTGATCCTGATTCCGAGCCTGCTGATGTCGGTTTCGATCTCCTCGATCTGCGGTTACGCCCTGGCCTGCTGGAACGTCAAGGTCGGCAACCTGTTGCTGACCTTACTGCTCGTCTGCGCTTTCATTCCTTTTCCAATCATCATGTTTCCACTGATCAAGATGACGGTTTTTTTGAAAATTTACAGCACGTCATTTGGTGTCTCGGTGATTCACACGATTTTGGCGCTGCCGATTCTGACGATGATTTTTCGCAATTTTTTCTCCTCGATTCCAACCGACCTGATCAAGGCCGCCCGCATTGATGGGGGTCGATTCTTCGGCACGTTTGTTCACATCGTCTTGCCGCTCTCGCCGAACATCATGATCGTCGTTGCGATCATGCAGATCACTGGCATCTGGAATGATTTCCTGGTCGGCCTGACCTTCGGCAATGTCCAGGCGTTCCCAATGACGGTCAACCTCAACAACATCACGCAGACCCAGACGGGCGTGCGCGTTTACAACGTCTACATGGCAGCGGCGATGCTGACCGCAATTCCACCATTGATCATCTATTTCCTCTCCGGGAAACTTTTCATTCGTGGCATCACGGCAGGTGCGTTGAAAGGCTAAACACTGGATTGATGCCCAAGAAATTCTGCTCGAGAAATACTGCCCGAGCAATGCTGAATTGAAAACTGCCCACTCGAGAATTGTTGGCTCGAGATTTGCAGATGATCAACAAGGAGCACGCCAATGTCGCAGGTTGCGGTCCAACATCTTGATAAGGTCTACCAAGGCCAAACGCATGTCCTCAAGGACTTAAGCCTCGAGATCGATTCGGGTGAATTTTTGGTGCTGCTCGGCCCATCCGGTTGCGGCAAATCAACCCTCTTGAATTGCATTGCCGGACTGCTCGAGGTTGAAGGTGGCCGGGTCGAGATCGCTGGCAAGGACGTGACGAACAGCGATCCGAGCGAACGTGGCATCGCCATGGTCTTCCAATCGTATGCGTTGTACCCAACCAAAACGGTCTACGGTAATATGGCGTTTTGTTTGCGCATGAAACGCAAAAGCAAAGAATTCATTGATCAGAAAGTCAAAGAAACTGCCGAACTTTTGCAGATCAGTGAACTGCTGGACCGCAAGCCCGCGACGCTCTCAGGTGGACAACGACAACGCGCTGCGATTGGTCGCGCCCTGGTGCGTGATGCCGCCGTTTGCTTGTTCGACGAACCGCTTTCGAACTTGGATGCCAAGCTGCGCACCGAAATGCGCATCGAACTCAAAAAGCTGCACAAGAAAATCAAGAGCACGTTTATTTACGTTACCCACGATCAGGTTGAAGCCATGACGCTCGCCACTCGAGTAGCAGTCATGGATGGCGGCAAATTTTCGCAGATCTCCACTCCAGACGAATTGTATGACCGTCCAGCCAACACCTTCGTCGCCCGATTCATCGGTTCGCCCGCCATGAATTTCGTTGCCGGAAAAGTCTCGTTGCAATCTGGAATCAAAATCATTGCCGAGGACGGCCTCGAATTTGATGTCTCGAGTTACCCGTTTTCCAGCAAGCCCGAGGTGGGCAAGAACGTGCTTCTCGGTGTGCGGCCCGAGCATTTTCACCGGCCAGCGGCAGGTGCGGCCTCGTACTCGACCATGCTCTCGATTGTCGAACCGTTGGGCGCAACCGTGCTCTGTTACTGCCAGCTTGGTAAGACCGATATTGTCGCCAGCCTCAACCCATCCGATCTCGAGGGTGTGCGCAGCGACGAGGAACTTCGTTTGGCGATTGACCTTTCAAAAGTTTCGATCTTCGATGAGGCGACCTCGCTGCGACTTTGAATCCAAGACGTTTTACTCGATCAACACGAGCCGTTTCTGACGAAGTGCTCAGGGGTGAAAGGTAAAAGGGCAAAGGTGAAGGTAAACCCCTCAAGCAAGCATCAAAACAAAGCTGCTGACCTCCACTTTCCACTTCAAAAACACGCGCTGAGCCGTTCCGTAGCAAGCTCCAAATTCTTTTTCGGTGACACCTCCGACCGTGGGTCGGATGAACAAGTCATAACGCCACAAGGAGGATGTATGAAAAAAGCAATTGTGTTCAGTCTGGCGCTCGCGGCCACCATCGCCGCCTCGAGCCTCGCGCAAAAAAAACCGCTCGGAGAATTGGTGGTGTTCAACAACTGGTCTTCGGAAGCGGAGATCAGTGCGCTCAACGTCATCCGCAACGCCTTCCAAGCCCAGGGTGGCAAATGGACCGACATCACCATCGCCCATGACACTGGCGCGAGCATCCCCTTGATCAACATGCTCACCGGTGGCAACCCGCCGGATGTCTTCATCGAAAACAACGTTGGCTTGCGCCGCGAACTGATGAAGCAAGGACTGCTGAATGACTTCACCGATTTTTACAATTCGCTCGGCGTTGACAAATTCGTGCCACCGGCAGTCAAAGATGCCATGATGGTCGATGGTCGGGTCGTCAGTGCACCATTGGGCATTCACATCGTCGGTACGGTCTTCTGGAATGTGGCCGCCGCCAAAAAAGCGGGCGTCAATCCCAAAGCCTGGAAGAACCTTGAGGCGATGTTCGCTGATTTTCCCAAGATCAAAAAAGCAGGCATCATTCCGCTCGCCATTGGGGCGCAAAAATGGCAACTCGAGTACCTGCTCGGTTCGATGATGGTTCAAGTTTCGGGCAAACTCTACAACGACATTTGCGGGCTCGAGCCGAAGAAAGCTTCGATTGATTCCGCCGAGATGCGCAAAGCACTGGGGTACTTCAGGAAGATTCAACAAGAATCCGATCCGGGCAGCGCCAACCGCAACTGGAACGACACCACCAACGTGGTCATGCGTGGCGAGGCGCTGATGCAACTGCACGGCGATTGGATGAAAGGCGAATGGTTGGCCGCCAAGAAGAAGCTCGGCGTTGATTTTGATTCGATGCTGGTGCCTGGAGCGGCAGCCGTTCAAGTCACCATCGACGAGGAAACCTTCCTCAAACCGAGCGACGACACCAAAAAAGCATCAATGGAAGCCCTCTTCAAAATCATGCTCACCAAAAGCATCACCGAAAATTTCAGCGTCCTCAAAGGCAGCACCCCGGTCCTGTTGAACGCAACCAAAGGCATCGACAAGCACGCAAAATTGGTCCTTGCTGCCCTGAAGAAACCCAACTACGGTTACCCAGTCAAGAACATCACCATGGACCAAGATTGGGCCGGAGCCATCGCCGACCTGACCGACGCTTTCTGGAACACCCCAGCCATGAGTGCCGAACAATTCATCTCGCAAGCGCAACTCAAATACGACGAGGTTTTCAAGAAGTAACTCGAGCGGCAACCTGGCATACGGCGACCCAGTTCATGAACAGGGGCATCGGGGAGGCTCGAGTTTCCCCGATGCTTTCCTTTCACTTTGGATCGGTGCGGTTTGAGAAATCTGGGTTGAGTAAGCCAAATCGTGTAGGGTGCGCTCTTGAGCGCACCACATGCGCAAACGGTGCTCTCAAGAGCGCACCCTACATCATCTGAGCAGGAGATAACGAATGGCGAACAATTCATCAGGAGCTTTTGAGACCGTCTGCGACGTTGGCACCATTCGCATCCCAGGCAGCACCGTATACGACAGCGAGCATCAGACCTACACCGTCACTGGCAGTGGCAACAACATTTGGAGCACCGAGGACGAATTCCAATTCGCAGCCCGCAAAGCCTCAGGCGATTTCGTCCTGACCGTGCAGGGCGAGTTCATCAGCGAAGGCAAAAACCTGCATCGCAAGTGGGGCATCATGTTTCGCCAATCTCTCGAGGGAGATGCGGTGTACGCGGATGCCGCGATTCACGGCGATGGGCTGACCTCGTTGCAATACCGACCCGTCAAAGGGGCGGAGACGGATCAAGTCGTGGCCGTGCTGACCGCACCAGATTTCATTCAACTCGAACGTGCCGGTGTTGAGGTCATCATGCGGGCCGCCAAGAAAGGTGATCCGCTGGTCGAAACTGGACGGATTCAGATTGACCTCTCGAGCGAGGTCTACGCTGGATTGTTCGTCTGCTCGCACGAGATTGATGTCGCCGAGACCGCTGTTTTCAAGAATTTTCGTTTTGACGTGCCTGCCGCACCTGGCATCAGCGGTGACAGTACGCCCTCGCCGAGCCGTTTGGAATTGCTCGAGGTTGAGACCGGGATGCGTCGGGTGATTTACTCGAGCCGTGACCACTTTGAGGCCCCGAACTGGTCCCGTGATGGCACGTATTTGCTCTTCAACCAGGATGGCCAGATTTACAAATTCCCACTCGACTCGAGATGCCCCGAGTTGTTGAACACGGGTGCAGTCAAGGCGAACAACAACGACCACGGCAT
>JANOWZ010000778.1:0-18357 GCA_031418155.1 Deinococcales bacterium | reverse complement strand
GATCACGAGCGCCTCAAGCTTTTCTTGCATTTCGCCTTGGGCGGATTGGGCTTTTTGCATTTGCTTCATCAGCTTTTGCATGTTCATTCCCGGATCATACCGTGAAATTGTGGACTGGACTTCTGCCCCATGATGAAATCTGAAGCTCATGTTTCAATACCCCATGACGTATTCCGAGGCGCTCGAGTGGTTGTACGCCCGCAGCCGTTCCGGGTTGGCTCGCGGGCCAGAACGATCACGCGATCTACTCGGGCAGTTCAACAATCCGCAACGCTCATTCCGTGGCGTTCACGTGATCGGCACGAACGGCAAGGGCAGCGTTTGCGCGATGATCAGTGCGGGCTTACGGGCGGCGGGTGACCGGGTGGGGCGGTTCACCTCGCCGCATTTGTTGGATTTTCGGGAACGGATCACGGTCGATGGCCTCGAGATTCCCGAGGCGGAGGTGATTGGGTTTGTGCAGTGGGCGCAACGGGATCGGACCCAAGCGGCGTTTTTTGATTTGTCGCTGGTGATGGCCTTCGCACATTTTGCACGGACCGGCGTGGAAATCGCGGTCGTCGAGGCGGGTGTCGGCGGGGCTCGAGACGCGACCGTCAACCTCGAGAACGTCCTGTTGACCGTGATTACCAATGTGGACTTCGATCATGTGGAAACGATTGGTCCAAACCTGCGACAGATTGCGCTCGAGAAGGCCGGAGCGATCCGTGCTGGTGTGCCGGTGGTCACGGCTGCACGTGGCGAGGCGCTCGAGGTGATTCGTGGTGTTGCGCTCGAACGCGGTGCGGAACTTCATGTGCTCGAGGCAGAAGATGATTTGTTCGTGCTGCCGCACAAGCCAGCCCTGCGCGGCGTGTTTCAACTCGAGAACGCCGCGCTCGCGGTGGCTGGCTTGCGCCTGCTCGGGCTTGAAGCAGAGCACGTTGAAGCGGCACTCGGAGCGCGTTGGCCCGGACGCATGGAAAAATTTGAGGTGCAGCACCGGGCGGTGATTTTGGATGGGGCGCACAATCCGGCGGCGGCACGGGCACTCGCCAAAAGCCTAAAACCAGGTTTTGCGCTCGTCTTCGGCGCGATGGCCCGCAAGGACGTGCGTGGGGTGCTCGAGCCGTTGCGCGACTTGGCATGTGAGGTGCGTTTCGTGTCGCCTGGAGCATTGGGGGCGGACCCGCAGGCACTCGCACTCGAGTTTGAAGGAGCCGCGTTCGATTCGCTCGAAGCAGCCTTAAAAGCCAGCCTCGAGTCCGTGCCGGAGCGCGGTAGAATATTGGTGACGGGCTCGTTGTATTTGGTGGCTGAGGCGCGAGAGATACTGCTCGAGCTTGGCGCGTTGAGCACGAAAGATTGAGGCTTTTACCGGTCGAAATCCTCGAGTCATGTCAGCATGATCTTCAATGCGTCTTGATCGGGTCTTGAAACAGCTTGGGTACAACCAGAACGTGCCGATTTTTCGCCTCGTCTTGATCCTGTTCGTGATTGTCTCGGGTTTTGCGTTTGCGCAATCCGATCCCGCACCCCAACCAGTTGCAGAAACTGTTCCAAACCGTCCGAAGGTGGCGATCCTGCTGGCTGGTGGTGTCGCTCGAGGCTTCGCGTATCTGGGCGTGCTGCAAGAACTGACCGAGGCGGGCGTGCCGATTGACCTGATCGTGGGCACCTCGGCGGGCGCGATGGTTTCGGGCTTGTACACCAGCGGGTACAGTTTTGAGACGGTCAACAAGATTTTTGCTCGCATGGCGCGACATCAGAATGAGTTGGTCGGTGTGAACTTCCCGTTCACGCAATCCCTGCTCGAGATTGCCGGGTTCGAGCGCGTCTACCGGGCCCTGGTCAATGACTCTCAAATCGAGACGGCCTCGCCACCGTTGGCGATCATGGCGACCGAATTGCGCCCCACCACCAGCACACCAATCCTGAAGGGCAATTTGACGGACACGGTTCGCGCCTCGATCAGTTTGCCGCTGGTTTTTCCGGTAGCGACGCTCGAGGGTCGCAATTTCGTCGATGGTGGGCTGCGCAATCCGTTCCCGGTCGATGTCGCCCGCTCACTCGGAGCGGATTTCGTGATTTCGGCGCGGGGCAAATCCGAGGGGAAAACCAAACCCGAGGGTTTGATCGATGTGATCTCGTTCGTGGTTTGGACCGTGACCGGCTCGAGCACCCCGATTCAATTCGATGCGAGTGTGCCGGTCAAGACTTTCGACACGCAATATTTTGATTTCACACAGGCATCCGAACTGATCGCCCGAGGCCGCGAGGAGGCCCGTGCCGCACTGCCAAAATTGCTCGAGGCGTTGGCGGCAAAAAACATTCCGCTCGGTTTGAGGGGTGATCCGCACGCGAACAACCCGATCAACCTCGAATGGGAATCCAGGCTCGAGCGCGGTTTCGATGCGGCGTACTCGCGGGACCGTGACCTGAAAATTTCCCCGGCACTCGAGGCGGGCTCGGCGGACGCTTGGGGTTCCAGGCCGGGTCGTCCCAGCGACGCGACCCTCAGCATCGGTGCGAGCGTCACGGGTGGGCCGCTCGGACGCTTCTCGGTGGGGGCCGGTTACGTCGAGCAGTTCGATCAGCCTGGGGGCAGCGGTTATGTGCGCCTCAGTTACGGCATCCTGCGCGGACTCGAGGCGAACGCCGAGTTTGATCCGGCACGCCGACCAGCCGCTGCACCCTGGGCGTTCGGCCTGAACTACGATGCCAGAGATTTTGTTGGCTACGGCTGGAGCAGCGGGCTCGAGGTGGATGCGCTCGGCGTGGAATTGAAGGCGAGTTGGACACCAGAAACGGGTGAATTCCGCTCGAGCTTCGGCACGAATTTGCGTCTCGGCTACGAACCCAGCGCCCGACTCGAGGCGAGCGCCGCACTCGAATGGCAGGCGGCAGGTTTACCGTGGTTTGCCCGCACGCGAGGTGCGTTTGGGCTGACCAGCGGCGGGGCGCAAGGCTTCGCACTCGGCGCACCCAGCCGCCTTCGCGCCTTCGCACCTGAATTCCTGATCACACCGCAATACGTTGCCCTCAACCTCGAGTTTGGCCACCGTTGGGATTTCCCTAACCTCGGCAGCGTGGTCGCCATGCAACCCGAAATTCGTGTCTTCGCCGACTTGGGCACAGGATTTGATTTTGCGCACAACACCTCGAGATCACTCTGGGACATCGGCATTGGCGCGAGCGCCCCGATGCGGTTTTTTGGCTTCCTGCCCGCACATTTCGGTGTGGATCTGGCGTTCTCGAGCGAATCTTGGCGGGCGAATGTCTACACGCGGCTTCCGTTGCCATAGGTTGGTTTGGGCTCGAGCCCCGCGCTGCGCTCGGCGAGAGGCGACCCTGCATGTATTCACCCGGTAGACTCGAGGCGTGAACCGAACCCGCGATCAATGGCTCGAGATGATCGCCCGAACCCGAGCGAGCGATTTTGCAGTGCGGGCGCTCGAGAACGAATTGCGCCGCTCTGAACTGCCGCAAACGGATCGGCTTGCGGTGGCATCGGCACTCGAGCTTTTGCGGACTCAGATCGTACCGGAATCGAACTTGGTCATCTCGAGCGAACGTCCGCAGGCCAGCGTTGAGTATCGACCGCACGGTGACGCGAACAAGGGCCGTTTATACCTCGAGATCGAAGGCCGCGAACAGGTCGAAACCATCGAGCATGACGGGCTGGATGCGCTTGAGGTGTACGTCTTTTCGGCTGTGGAAGGTTTTGCCGGATTGCAGATCGATAACGCCAAAACCTTGCCCGAACGCCTCGGGCAAGCGCTCGAGATCTTGCGTTCGACCGACTTTCCAAACGTCGATTGCCCGGAGGCTGGTCTCGAGGATGCGAGCGTTGCTGACGTGTTGGCGTGGTCCTGCACACATCGAATTGGTACGGGGCGTTAAACTGTTCGCATGGATCGAAAATTTTGGCGCGGCGTGCTCGAGGCAGAGGGAGTATTCCCTGATGGGCACGACCTGGAAAAACTGACCGATGAACTGCTCGGCTTTCTCTCCTCGAGCGATCCCGAATTGCGTGACGAGTTTGGATTTTCGATTCTGGGCAATTGGATTTACGTGCGGCATTTGTACAGCCCGGATCGTTTGCGCGGCATGATCTCGAGCTTGAACGCAGGCTTGCACGTTGGCCTGGGCGAGTCTGAAACCGACACCGTGTTTGGCCGTTCGTTCAGCGCCCTGATCCTATCGGTCATCACCGATTATGACCTCGAGCATTCGTTTTTAACATCCGAAGAATTGTCCGAATTGCTCAAAGAAACTTTGCAGTATTTTCATCTCGAGCAAGACTGGCGTGGCTTTGTGATCGGGCACGGTTGGGCGCATTCGGTGGCACACACGGCGGATCTGTTGGCGAACCTGGCGAAAAACCCGAGCGTCGATGCTGCTGGGCTCGAGCGTATTCTGCACGCGATTGCCGTGAAATTGACGACCGCAGATTCGCCAGTGCTCGCTCACCATGAGGGTTCGAGGTTGGCGGTCGCAGCCCACAACATCATCGCCCGTGGCATACTCAAACCGAGCCTGCTGCACGCCTGGTTGGATGGGATGCCGGACACCCTGCATCCACGGTCACAATTGGATCTCGAACGTGGCGATGTTGCGGCTCGAGCGAACTGCGAGGCGTTTCTCTCGAGCCTGTACTTGTTGCTCTTGAAACTCAAAATGCCGATCTCGAGCCGGGTGCGTTCACACATTGCCCGTGTGCTCGAGCAGTTTGGGTTTGTGATCGGTTGATCGGATCACCTCAAGACGCTTGGTTGAACCGTGAAGAGACTCGATTTTGGATTCGCTTAGCGTGAAGTTCGCACCCGTTGTGGGGTTTGGCTGCTCGAGAACGCTGAGAAGTACGCGCCGAATTCAAAGGTTGAGGTTCAACTCGAGCGACACGAAGGTTTCGTCATGCTCTGTGTCACAGATCACGGCCCGGTATGAACCAGGATGCGCTCGAGCAGGCGACCGAGATTTTCTTTCGCGCCCCTGGTACGCAAGGCTCCGGCAGCGGTGTTGGCCTGAGTGTCGTCAAACGCATCATGGAAGCGCACGGCGGAACGGTACGGCTCGAGGGTGTCCAACCGCAGGGTTTGCAGGTCAGGCTCGCGTTCCCATTCAAGGCGAACCGAACCTAACTGGCC
The DNA here is from genome assembly GCA_031418155.1 of Deinococcales bacterium. GTDB lineage: Bacteria > Deinococcota > Deinococci > Deinococcales > JAAFIG01 > JANOWZ01. The sequence goes on along the minus strand of JANOWZ010000778.1, from coordinate 13,228 downwards.
CGCGCCTCAATTCGGCAGGATCGGTAACTCATGCGTTTCCTTGATTTCCTCGAGCACGATGCTGGTCTGAATCCGATCAATCACACTTTGCACATCCGAAAGTCGCGCCAGAAATTCTCGCAAGCCCTTGTGATCACGCACGATCACTTTCAGGATCGCGTCCTGTGAGCCGGTCAGGGTGTAACACTCGAGCACTTCCGGCAGGCCAGCGGTGGCACGACGCAACTCGGCCATGTTGTTTGGCGCGGTGTTCGTTTTGAAGGTCACGGTCAGGAAGCACAACAAATCCAAGCCGAGTTTTTCACGGTCGAGTTGCGCCACCGTTTTGCGAATCAATCCGTTCATCTCGAGGCGCTTGAGGCGTTTGTGAATCCCAGCGACCGACAGGCCAACCGCCTGCGCGAGTTCGGCATGACCGGTACTTGCATCATGTTGCATCAATTCCAGAAGTTTTGCATCCGTGTTGTCCATCAACCTCGAGCCTCGTCTCGATCCGAGATACCGAATCCATTTGGGTCACAAATGATACGAATTCTGAATTATGGTCCATCTTTTCTACCATGCTTGCGCATTCAGGGAGGAGATGTTACTTTTCTTCAACACATCTGCCCGCCACATCTGCCCGCCACATCTGCGCCTGCAACATTCGCCAAACGCTCGAGCCGAACCCCGTATTTTCTTGCGAGACCACGAGGATGTATTCATGCAGACCGCGCCGCAAACCGTGCCACTGCTCGAGACGACCGGCCTGACCAAAGCCTTCAAAGGACTGGTTGCACTGCAAGGTCACACCATGCGCGTCAATGCGGGCGAGTTGATCGGCGTGATCGGACCGAACGGAAGCGGCAAAAGCACGCTCTTCAACGTCATCAGCGGTTTTCTGCCACCAACCGGCGGCACGGTCAAACTCGAAGGGAAAGACATCAGCGGCCTCGAACCGGCGAATATCTCGAGGCTTGGGATTGCACGAACGTTTCAAGGCACACGGTTGTTCAAAAACCTGAGCGTGCTCGAAAACGTTCGGGCCAGTGCGCAACTCAGGCAACCGATCAACCTGGCGCAAGCCTTATTTGGCGGCATGAACACGCAAGCCAAAGCAATCGATGACACCGCGCTCGAGTTGCTGCGATTGGTGCGGCTCGAAACTCGACAGCACGACAAAGCTGGAAGCCTGCCCTACGGCGATCAACGCCGCCTCGAAATTGCTCGAGCGTTGGCGATACGACCCAAACTCCTGATGCTTGACGAACCCGCCGCTGGACTGGACTCGAGCGAAACGCGAGCCTTGCTCGAATTGATCCGAAAAATCCGCGACGATTACAAACTCGCCGTGATCGTGATTGAACACGACATGGAACTGATCATGAATTTGTGCGAACGCATTCAAGTCCTCGCCTATGGACAAACGATTGGTGAGGGTACGCCAAAAGAAGTTCAAGCCAACCCTCGAGTGCGCGAGGCGTATTTGGGCTCGAGCGAGGAGGCCGCGTGACCGAATCCCTGCTGAAACTCGAAAGGCTCGAGGTCAATTACGGGCCGGTACGGGCGTTAAAAAACGTGTCTCTCGAGGTGAAATCTGGCGAGGTCGTGGCGTTGCTCGGGGCAAACGGTGCGGGAAAGAGCACAACGCTTAAAGCGATTTCGGCGTTGGTCAAAGCGAAATCGGGCAGCATCACGTACTCGAATCAGACGATCTCGAGACTCAATCCAACACAAATCGTGGCGCTTGGAATTGCGCACAGCCCGGAAGGTCGGCGAGTTTTTTCAGGCATGACGGTGCTCGAGAATTTACGATTGGGCGCAAGCCAACGCCGTGACAAAGAAAACATTCCTGTGGATCTCGAGCGCATGTTCACGATGTTTCCAATCTTGCGCGAACGCAAATCGCAAACGGCTGGCACGCTTTCCGGTGGCGAACAGCAAATGCTTGCACTGACTCGAGCCTTGATGAACCGACCAAAAATGCTGTTGCTCGACGAACCGAGTTTGGGAATCGCGCCACTGATCGTGCGCCAAATTTTCGCCACGCTCGCCGAACTCAAAGGTGCGGGCACAACGATTTTACTGGTCGAACAAAACGTCAACATCGCACTCGAGCTTGCAGATCGCGCTTACGTTCTTCGTACTGGTGAGATTGTACTCGAAGGCAGCGCGAGCGAACTCCGACGTGATTCCGAACGTGTGGCACAAGCGTATTTGGGTGGTGGTCGCACTTGAACCTCCTCGAGTACGTTCTGCAACAAGTCATCAATGCGATCTCGCAGGGCAGTTTGTTTGCACTCGTGGCGGTTGGCCTGTCGATCATTTTTTCGTTGTTGCGCCTGACCAATTTTGCGCACGGCGACATGATGATGGTTGGTGCATTCGGCACGTTGATGATGCAACTCGCTGGCGTGCCATTCCTGTTGGCGGTGCTGCTTGGCATCATCATCTCAGCAATCATCGGCATCGTCATTGAACGCATTGCTTACCGGCCCGTGCGTGGCGCACCCGATGTCACAATGCTTCTCACCAGCGTTGCCCTGACCTACATCCTCGAAAACCTTGGCATCCTCTTCTTCACCTCGAGCCCACGCAATTTTCCGCTGCCAGATTGGATGAACACGCTGTTCAGTTTCGCCGATGGTCGGATCACCTTCACCAGCATCAACCTCTTGACCTTATCGCTCACGCTGGTCGCACTGATATTCCTCGCCTGGTTCGTGACGCGAACACAAGTTGGTCTCGGCATGAGGGCCGCCGCCGAAGACTTGACCGCGAGTTACTTGGTCGGCATCAATGTCAACACCGTCATCGTCGTGGCCTTCGTGATGGCCTCGAGTTTCGCTGGGTTGGCTGGAGTCCTCTGGGCGGCACAGGCGGGCGTGGTTGAACCACACATGGGATTCACGCCATTGCTCAAAGCCTTCGTCGCCGCAATCATCGGAGGCTTCGGATCAATCCCTGGCGCGATCATCGGTGGGTTCACACTCGGGGCGCTCGAGGTGTTCATTCAAAGCTTGCCGAGCGAATGGGGTTTGGGGCCATACCGTGATGCGATTGTCTTCACGATGCTGATTGCATTTTTGTTGTTCCGACCGGGCGGCATTGTTGGCGTGAAGCAAGAGGTGAAGTTGTGAACGGCTCGAGGTTTGCAAATGCAGGGCAGACACAAGACCCGCCCCTACGAAAATCGGGTTTTGTAGGGGTGATCCCTTGTGGTCGCCCTCGCCAGAACATTGAATGGAACCCGATCAATCTCGAGAATCATCTTGATTTGAGTGTGATCCGTGCTTCGAGAACGAAGCATGCGTCACATGACAGTGTGCGTCGCACAACGCCCCTACGGATGCAACCATGAATTACTCGAGGTTTGTTCTCGCATTGCTCGCACTTGCCGCGTTCACTTGGCTCGCACCGATGGTTCTGCCGCAATACTTGGTGCGCGTGTTGATCGTCATGGGCATTAACGTGATCCTCGTCTCGAGTTTGGGATTGTCGAATGGCTTTACGGGCGTGTTCAGTTTGGGGCATGTCGGGTTCATGGCGTTGGGCGCGTACTCGAGTGGAATTTTGACGCTCGAGCTTCAGAAGAAATTGGCGTACCTTCCAGACCTTCCTGGTTTTCTGGCCGGGTACAGTTTGCCATTTTTACCCGCAACATTGCTGGCTGGTTTGTTCTGCGCAGCGCTCGCGTTCGTGATTGGCATTCCGTTGATGCGACTCTCTGGCAACTACGTCAGCGTGGCCACACTCGGATTTTTGGTAATCGTCAATAACGTTCTGATCAATGCTGAGACGATCACTCGAGGCGCACGAACCTTCACCGGCATTCCCGATTACACGAATCTGCCTTGGGTGATGGGTTGGCTGGTCGTGACCTTGCTGGTGCTCTCGAGGATCGCGTACTCACCGTTTGGTCGTGCGATGCGTGCGACCCGCGAGGATGGGATTGCGGCTCAAGGCGTGGGTATACACGTTCTGCCGACGCGCTTGATTGCCTTCACGATTGGGGCGTTCTTTGCTGGTGTTGGCGGAGCACTGTACGCGCATTACCTCGTCTCGTTTTCGCCCGCCACGTTTTTCATTGCGATGATGGTCACGCAATTGACGATGCTTGTCTTGGGTGGTCAGGCGAGTCTGACCGGTGCAACATTGGGTGTGGTGATCGTCACGGTTCTGTCCGAACTCTTGCGCAACCTCGAGCGTGGCTTCAACCTCGGCTTTGTGAAACTTCCCGCCGTGTTCGGTGCATCGCAAATTGCGTTAGGCTTGATTTTTATTCTGGTGATGGTCTTCCGTCCGCAAGGACTTTTCGGAGACAACGAGATTACACTGGTCTCGAGCGGGTCGAGCACATCATCCGGTGATCGGCTCAAGAAGGAGGGCGTATGAAGGGGAAATTGGCATTACTCGGTCTGGGCATCGCAACATTGGGGGTTGTTTCAAGTCTCGCGCAGGGGGAGACGATCAAGATTGGCAACGCCTACAACCTCACCGGCAGCATGAGTTCACTGGATGTGCCCGCCAGCAATGGGGCGAAGCTGGCCGCCAAAGAAATCAACGCGGCGGGCGGCGTGCTTGGACGGCAACTCGAGTTGGTCGAATACGATGGCAAGACGGACCCGGCAACAATCACGAACATCGCCAGCCAATTGATCGACAGCGATAAGGTCGTGGCGATTGGTGGTTTCACCGATTCGGACAGTGCGCTGGCGCTCGGGCCAATCGCACAGAAGGCTGGCGTGCCGTTCGTGACAGCGGGTGCCACCTCGCCGTTGCTGCCAACGCAGATTGGGGATTACATGTTTCTCGCGCCGTTCGGTGACAACGTGCAAGCGGCGGTCGGCGCGGAATTCAGCCTCAAAAACCTGAAGGCCAAAACCAGTTACCTGCTGATCGACAAAGGCAGCGAGTACACGGTCTTGTTGGGCAAGTTCTTCAAAGATGCTTACGTCAAAGGTGGCGGCAAGATCGCGCTCGAGGACACGTACAAATCTGGCGACAAAAGCTTTGCGGCGCAAATCACGAAGCTGAAGGCACTCAAGACCAAGCCAGCAATGCTGTTCGTTTCGGCTTTGCCAGATGATATTGGCACGTTGGTCAAGCAGATGCGTCAAGCGGGCATCAACCAACCGATTGTCGGTGGTGACGGTTACGATACGCCATTGCTGGTTGAGGTCGGTGGTGCGGCGGCAAACAACGTCTACTTCACCACGCACGCGCTGATTGACGAAAAAGGTGGCAGCGCAGCGGTCAAGCAATTCATCGCTGGATACAAGAAAGAATTTGGCAAGTTGCCTGACAATGCGTTCGCGGCACTCGGCTATGACACGGTGTACTTGATTACCGATGCGATCAAACGTGCCGGTGCAACCGATGGCAAGAAAATCCGTGATGCGCTCGCGGCGACCAAGGGCCTGAAAACCGTAACCGGAACAATCACGTATGCGCCAGGTGTGCGCGTACCTGCCAAGGGTGTGACCGTGATTGGTGTCAAGAACAAAGCCTTGTTCCTGGCTGCCGAGATGGTGCCAACTTACGTTCCGAAGCCGTAAAGCTCGAGTTGAAAAAATTTCGCTGGGGTGTGATTCCCATTGCACCCCAGCCTCCAAAACACAAGAAGAACATTTTCAATCCTCGAGCAATTCTCGAACCGTATTTCTCGAGCACCACATTCAGGGGGAATCACATGGGATTGTGGGATGTCTACAACCAGCATTTCAAGAACGCGACCTTCACGGATTTAACGCATGAGTTCTTTCCGGGTCAACCCAAATTCCCGGCCCTGCCGGATCAGACGCTCGAGAATTTCTTGAAACTTTCTGACGGCATGCTCTTTGAGATTCACCAGTACGGTTTTGTTGGGCAGTGGGGCACGCATGTTGATCCGCCGTTGCACATGCACGCCGGTGGGCGCACCGTCGCACAACTCGAGGTCAAGGAGATGCTTCTGCCGTTGTGCGTGATCAATTGTGCGCCACAGTCGGCATCGAACCCAGACTATCTGATTTCACTCGAGGATGTTCATGCCTGGGAGGGCAGGAACGGCATGATTCCTGCGGGTTCGTTCGTGGCGATGCGCACCGATTGGGGTCAGAAATGGCCAAACGCGGAGTCAATGGCGAACCGTGATGCGAACGGCATCCAGCATTTTCCGGGTTGGTCGATGACGGTGCTCGAGTTTTTGTTCAGTGAACGCAACGTCACGGCGGTGGGCCACGAAACCAGCGACACCGATGGTGGCGTGGCCTGCTCGCAGTCCGACAGCAATTGGGCCTGTGAAAGTTACATTCTCGGGCGTGACCGTTGGCAACTCGAGTTTTTAACGAACTTGGACAAGGTTCCTGAATCTGGCGCACTGCTGATGGCCTCCTGGCCGCGTCCGAAGGGTGGTTCTGGTTTTCCCGCTCGAGCCGTCGCCATTCATCAATCCTAACCGTAGGGGCGTTGTGCGACGCACACTGACGTGTGACGCTCGCCTCGCCCGCCCCGAGGCAGCCATGACCGAACAAGAAATCCTCAAACTCTCCCCGCTGCAAACCCGTTTCGTCTGGGTGGACAACGCGGGCATCTCGCGTGGCAAGAGCACGTTTCGTGGTGTGCTCGAGGCTGCATTGGTCAATGGTGTGGGCATGACGGTTGGGCAGCAGGCGCTGCCAATGATGTATGACGCTGTGATTCCCGAAACCGGTCTGGGCGCGGTGGGCGAAGTGCGTCTTCGTGGTGATCTCGATTCGTTTGCGTTGCTGCCGTTCGCACCGGGTCATGCGATGGTCGCGTGTGACATGGTGGAACTCTCGGGCAAACCGTGGGCACATTGTCCAAGGGATTTTTTGAAACGTCAGATTGCTCGAGTACGTGCATTGGGGTTTGAGGTTTTCTCGAGTTTCGAGAACGAATTCTTTTTGTTCCGCGAGGATGGTTCGCCACTTGACACCAGCAATTACGCGACGCTTGATGCCTTCGAGACGGCCCGAGTTGTGATTGACGACATGCTCGAGGCGTTGGCTGCGGTGGGCCTCGAGCCGGAAATGTATTACCCGGAGGCGGGCACGGGGCAGCAGGAAATTTCGATTGCTCCAGCGAAAGGGTTGGCGGGCGCGGATCGGCAAGTTCTGTTCAAGACGATCATCAAGGGAATTGCGGCCAAGCATGGTTTGCGTGCGTCGTTCGCGGCAAAACCAATTCCGATCAGCACCGGCAGCGGTTGCCATTTGCACCTCTCACTCTGGCATGATGACGCGAATGCGTTCTTCGATCCAAGCGATCCGATCAAACTTTCAGTCCTCGCGTACCAATCCATTGCGGGTGTGCTCGAGCATTTGCCCGCCTTGTGTGCCGTGACCGTGCCCAGCGTGAATTCGTATCGGCGCTTGCAACCCGGTTGGTGGGCGGGAGCCTTCGCCTGTTATGGCCTGGACAACCGCGAGGCCAGCGTGCGCGTCCTCAGTTCGCATTTGCTGCCAGGATCGAGTGGCTCGAGCACGAATTTTGAGTTGAAGACTTGCGATGCGAGTTCCAACCCGTACTTGGCGCTCGGTGTGACGCTTGCTGCGGTTTTGGATGGCATCGAACGGGAATTGAATCCGGGCAAGCCGCTCGAGAGTGCTCCTGGGGCTTTCAGTGACCAGGAACGCGCCAGCCGAAAGATCACCGCCTTGCCCTCGAGCTTGAAACAAGCCGTTAAAAACCTCGAGTCGGATCGAGTTTTACTGGACGCTCTCGGCCCGGAACTCGCGCAATCCTTCATCGCCATTCGCAAAGCCGAACACGCCTATTTTCTCGAGCATCCCGAAGAGGAAATCGAGCGCCACAAATTCGTGTATTGAGAAGCAAAACTCGAGTCTTTGATTTTCCCGTCGCCCTTCGCCTTTTTCTTGGAGCCTTATGAATCTCGATCACATTCCGATCCTTGACCATCACGCACACCTTTTCTTTCGGGAAGAGGTCTGGCGCAGCACGCCGCTCGAGGCGTATTTGTCCGAGGCTTACGATCCGATGATGCTCGAGCGTTTCGTGCCGAACACGGTGACGGCACGGCGTGGCGTGCGTGAACTCGCCGGGTTTTACGGTTGCGAACCGATCCGTGATGAGGTTTTGAAGGCCCGAGCGCGTTGGAACCTCGCGGATTTGGCCCGCAAGATGTTCGCGCAATCCAACATTTCGCAGGTCCTGATCGACGATGGCGTTTGGCCCGAAGCGATGATCTCGCTGCCAGAATTCTCTGGCATGACGGGTGTGCCGGTGCGTCGCGTCTTGCGTTGCGAGTTCGAGTTGTCAAAATTGGTCGCGGCTTCCTCTAGCGTCATGGATCTGTTTGATCGTTTCGAGCGTTTGCTGCGCGAAGTCGCACCAAGTTTGATCGGTCTGAAAAGCATCATCGCCTACCGAACAGGGTTGGACATTGGGCATCACAGTGCGCATGATCTCGAGATTGCATTTACGGATTTACAACGCGATCTCGAGCCTGGAAAAAATCCACGCATCAACAATAAATCCCTGCTCGACGAAATGCTTTGGACTGCATTGCGCGTAGCGAAAGACACGAATCTGCCGATGCAGTTTCACACCGGTTACGGCGATCCCGATTTGGATTTGCGACTTGCGAACCCATTGCACCTGCGCTCGATTTTTGAATCTCGAGATTTGCTTGGCCTCAAAGTTGTGATGCTGCACTGCTATCCGTTCGTGCAAGAGGCTGGGTATCTCGCCAGCGTTTATCCCGGCGCGTTCATGGATTTGGGTTTGACCATCCCCTACATGAGCACGCACGCAATGCTGACCTCGACGCTCGAGGCGTTTCACCTTGCGCCGATCACGAAGATTCTATTTTCGACCGATGCCAGCAGAACGCCAGAACTGTACTGGTTGGGTGCGCGTCAAGGTCGGCGGATCGTTGCGCGGGCGCTCGAGCAACTCAAAAACGATGATGATTTGACTTTTTTTGAGGCGGAATGGGCAGCGGGAAAAATTTTGAATGGCAACGCGCAAGACGTTTACGGCTTGGAGTGACCTCGAGATTTCGCAGATTTGAGCGACAAGGATTTTGCCCTTGCCGCTCAAGCTTTACGTCACAGCGCTTGCTTGCAGTTCAGCTTGGTCCCCAGATCAACCACCAGCCGTCAAACAAACTGCCTTTGCCATCACCGGCATCGAAACCCATGTCCGGACTGACCGAACCCTTGCCCCAGAAATGATCGTTGTAACTGGTCTGCCCACCCGGACCGTAGACACCCATGATGCTCCAGGTGACGCTTGAGGGTTGGTTGGCGACAGCGGTGTTGACCCAGGCGCTGCGCAAGTCCAGTCCGGCCATGGCTCCGTTGGCCATGTCTCGACCCTCGCCTGAACCGTCGTAACTGGTGGTGGCATAGCCCATGATCATGTGCAGGCCGTGGAAGGTGTTGCCCCAACGGTCATTCCAGGACACACCACCTTCGGTCAGTTGCAGCGGGCCGCAGGCGGCGATGATCAGCCACTCGAGTTCGCTTTTGCCGTATTGGGTTTCGTTGTAATCAATGAAGGTGTTGTCGTGGGTGCTGTCGCAGAAGACCCAGCCGTTGCCATTGGCGTGACCGGTGTAGAAGACCATGTCCACATCATCGACGTATTGCGTGGCCTGTCCGTTGCCAATACCGTTGCGTTTGAAGTCACGTTCCCAGGCGTTGTTCTCACCAAAGTTGAATTGGGTGGGAATGCTGAATTGTGCCATGCGGTTCACAAACCCTTGGGCGTTGTTGGCGGACGCGCCGAGGCCACCGCAGGTGTTGATCCATTCGGTGCCAACGTCGTAACGGCCCGCCTGTTGCGGTTTAATCTGCTTGAAGCCAAGCGTGTCTGGCAATTTGGCCGCAACTGACTGTGCGACCTTGATCACAAGACCGTTTGCATCGGTGACGGTGACTTGCAAGGTTTCTTGATTGTTCGGATCGGCCTCGCTTGGACGGCGATCTTTGAGCAACGAGTATGAGACGACCGTGTCATTGCCTTGCGTGGAGATCGCCCCGACCGTGCTCGAGTTCCATTCGGTTTTGAATGGTGCTTTGCCACCAGTAATTTTCAGGCTGGCCTCCACAATTTGGTAATCCACATTCGGTGCGGGCAGGGTCAGTGTGGCTTTGGGCGCATCCACGGTGGCTGGGATCAGGATGGTGCGTAAAGGCACGGTCTCCCGGCCAACGAGTACGGTTGGGCTGTAACGGTAATGTGGGAACAAGGCATCGGGTGTGACATCCAGGTCGGGTGCGAAATAAACAATCTTCGGTTCACCCAGGTTGGGTTTGGCGAGTTCTGCCTTGCGGATCAGGGCATCGGACCTGATCATTTCCAGTGCCAATAGGTTCGCTTTGGCTTGCGAGATGATCGGTCGCGATTCGCCACTCGAGATGCCACGCAGTGCGACCACCAGTTGTGTGGCTTTGCCATCCGGGGCAAAAGCGGTTTTGAGTTTTGCGCCAGGTCCAACCAGTTCGTAATTGTTGAACGAAAAATTAAAATCAACATGCGTGTCAATCTTCAGCTCGTCAACTTTCACGACTTTTTTGGTGTCAATGGCTTTGAACCTCGAGTAATCCACAACCGGGTTGCCATTCGCGGCGTTGATCCCAGCCGATGAAAGGGCGTTGCGGATTTTCTCGAGTGCGCTTGGTCCAGGCAAGACTTGGATTTTTTTGATCGCATCGAAATCGAAGTTCGAGATTTTGGTCGCCTCACCAACGCCGCCCTCTCCGTTTGGGCCACCGCCAGCATCAACGATTGGGAGCTTCTGGAAGTCTGGGCTCGTAAAAACGATCTTGCCATTCGAGTCCGGTTTGGCATCCGGCAAACCCAATGCCTCAGAGAGTTTGGTCAGGTTCGCAGCGGATGGTTTGTCACCAACGGTCAGGATGGGCAGATTTTCTGGAACGTTGATTTCGACAATGGTGCTTTTGGCTGCTGCGCCCTTGTCATTCGTGGCAGTCAAGGTGAAACTGGTGGTGCTGTTCACCTGCACCTCCCTGCTGTTTTTGTCTCCAGTGACTGCGCCGATGCCACCATCAATCTCGAGTTTTGCCGCGCCACTGACCTCCCATGACAGCGTGATCTTTCCCGGTTTTTGGCTGGTGTCAGGGCTGGCTTTGAAGACTTGAATCACCGGTTTGTCTGTGGTTGGGGCTGGCGTGCTGGTACACGCCGCAATGATGACTGCAAGTCCGAGCGTGGAGAATGCCGTCCATTTCATCGTTGACCTCCGACGCTTGAGTGAATGGTTGCAACCCATGAACTTGATTGGGTTCATGGCGTGTGCTTCTCAGGCGCGTGAGTGCAAGCATAGTCCTGGTGCCGTCATCTGGTCGTCAGAAAAACGTCACAAGCATTCACTCGAGCCTGCATTCAAAAAGCCCGCATGTCAAAAGAGGCAGGCCCGAGACGGAGTAGATTTTCCGATCCTCGAGCCTGCCTTTTCGTGTTGGGTTTATTGCAATTTGATGATTTTGGCCACGCTGGGGACACCGTCGCTGTCAATGGCGAAGACCATGTAATGTCCGGGTGTGGCCCAGGCCGCTTCGCTTGGCGTGATGGCCGTCAGGCTCGAACCGCTGGCGGTGAAGGCGAGTTCGTTGAAATTCTGATCAAAGTTACGGGCGTGCGTGACCGCCCCGAGTTTGATCATGGTCACTCGGGCAATCGTGCCGCTGGTTTCGAGCTTGAATTCCTGTCCGTACCCGATGGCGTTGTCAATCGTCAGTGGCATGCCGGTCATGGTGGTGAGGCTGGTGATGCTTGGGCGTGAGGTGACTTCGGTTTGTTTGCCAGCACCGTCGGGTTTGAACAGGTACGGTGGCTTGTAGTATTCGATGTTGTTCTGGTCTCCATTGGTTTGGCAACCGCCGCAACTTCCACCGCCGCCGATCATGATTCGTCCATCCGGCAGCAGCAACGCAATCGAGTGATAGCCGCGCCCAACGTTGATGTTCGCCAAGGTGCTGAAACTGTTGGTTTTGACATTGTACAGCTCGATTGGGAAGGCATATGGCGCTAAGTTATGGCCCGATTTTCCGCTCGAGCCGCCCGAGACCAGTACGTCACCGGTGGGCAAGACGGTCGTGGTCAGGTGACGACGCCCGGATTTCATGTCGGCGGTCGTGGTGAAGGTCGGTGGATCATTTTTGATGTTAACGATCACGCCGCTGCTTAATGGTGTCCTGTTTGTGCCATCGCCACCGTTGCCGCCAACGAGCAGGATTTTGCCGGGCGCGAACATGGCGGCGCTGCCGTAATCACGGGCGATGTCGTCCGGGCGTTTGTTGAGTTTGCGCACCGTGCCGGTTCCGTTCGTGGTGAAGGCGTACAGGGTCGGTTCTGGGCCAATGCGCACCACCTCGCCGTTGGGCCTGGGATACATGAATGGGTAGTACGAGAGTGCACCCGTATCGGTGACTTTGGCATTATCCAACGCTCGCCAACCGCCGCCCGAATTGGTTTGCCAGACTTCGGGCAAGTTGTTCGTGATGTTGACCACGCTCGAGTACCCTTCTGAGACCAGGATTTCACCGTTGGCGAGCGGGGTGGTGCTCGGATACCAACGCCCGACGTGCTTCGGGTCTTTGTAATACAGGTTTGGATTGAAGGCCGGGTCGCCCTTTGGGTTGCCGACGGCGTTTGCCAGTTTCTCGGCATACATGCTCGAGGCTGGGGCAATGGTTTGTGTTTTAAAGTCAAAGATGTTGCTGTCTGGCACACCGATGAAGTTGTCCCAGTGTCCACCGGCGATCAGCAATCGGCCATCGGGCAGGTGTGAGAATCCGGCACAGAACAGGGTGGTGTTTGCATAGTAGCTTGGGGTGAGCGTGCCCTGACCACCTTGACCTGGGTCGAGGATGGTGGTGTTGATGCCACCGTTGTAATTGTTGCCGCCGCCCCAGGTGTAGACCTTTCCATTGGGCATCAGGGCCGCGTGGATCGGCATTCGGCCCTCTCCCCATTGATAGACCGGTGAAACCTCGCCGATCACACCGGGCGGTGGCAATGGCGGGTCGTTGTTGGTCACGTCGCTGTCCACCGAAACCTCGAGCCGGTCCACGTTCATGACCGATGTCGCACCGGCTGTGAGCGAATCGAAGTACAACACAAATTCGTATGTGCCTGGTTGGATGGGCACCACCACGGATTCTTCTCGCCAACTGGTGTTGCCGCCGCTGGCCACGACTAGCGCTTTGTCGATCAGTTTGCGTCCGCCCAAACCGAGCGAAAATGTTCCACCCGC
>JANOWZ010000777.1:0-5217 GCA_031418155.1 Deinococcales bacterium | reverse complement strand
GGGTTGTGGCTCAAAAGCCGCGATTCAGGGTACTCGAGCACTTTTCGAGACGATGGGTTTGTGTTACAGTCTCGCCAGGCTAATCAGTTGAGTTTGTAGTTTGCACCATTCGGTTTGGGGTTTTTGTGCTTTGGAAAGCATGGAATCGGTTCCATACGAATTTTGCAACGGGCTTGACTCGGGCCGAATCGTTCTAGAAGAGTAAGCAGGCAGAGTTGCAAGCAGGAGGAGAAACACATGAAAAAACGCACCATCGCAGCATTGACCGTCGCATTCACAGCAGCCATCGCCGTCAGTGCCACCAGCCCCGCAGCGGGCGGCAAAATTGTTGTCTGGACTGACTTTGACGGCCCAGAACTCGAGTGGTTCAACAAGACCGCCGAGACGTACTCGAAATCTCCAGCCGCAGGCGGAAGCACCTTTGAAATCGTCAAGGTCAGCTTGAACGATGCCAAAGACAAGTTCATCCAGAGCGCCCCGAAGGGTGAGGGTCCCGACCTGATCGCCACGATCCCTCACGACCGCATCGGTGAGTACGCCGCAGCCGGTACGCTCGAGCCGATGGCCAAGTACGTGGACACCGGTTTCAAAGCCGATGTTGCCGCCAGCGCACTCGAGGCGTTCAACTACAACGGCAAATTGTTCGGCATTCCAATGTGGGGCGAGGCCGTCGCCATCGTCTACAACAAGAAACTCTTGCCCGGTGGCGTGCCCAAGACCTGGGATGACTTTATTGCCACCGCACAAAAGCTGACCAACGCCGACAAGCAGGACTTCGGCTTCTTGGCCCCAATAGGCATTCAGTACCACATGTACGGCATCTATCAGGCGATGGGCGCTTATGTCTTCGGCAAGAACAAAGACGGCAGCCTCAACCCGAAAGATGTCGGCTTGGGCAACGAAGGCGCAGCCAAGGCCGCTCAGGTCATCAACGACTTGCGTTTCAAGTATAAGTTGATCCCCGAGGGTGCAGAAGACGGCGGCGTGATCAAAGACCTCTTCACCAAGGGCAAGCTCGCCATGATGCTGACCGGTCCGTGGGATCTGGCCGACGTCAAGAAGGCCGGTATCGATTTCGGTATCGCCTTGATGCCAAAGCCGAACGGTGCAGTTAAGAACTGGACCCCATTCGTTGGTGTGCGCGGCGTGGTCATCAACGCCTACAGCAAGAACAAGGAAGCCACCGCAGGCTTCGCCAAGTTCCTGGTTAAAAAAGAACAACAGATCAGCCTGAACAAAATCGGTGGTCGTGTGCCAATCAGCAAGAGCGCCGTGCGTAGCCTCGGCAAAGACCCAACCGTTGCCGGTTTCGGTGCAGCGATTGCGGCGGGCGTGCCAATGCCAAACATCCCAGCAATGGGTCAAGTTTGGGGACCATGGGGCAACGCTTTGGGCCTTTCGATCAAGGAAGCCAGCCCAGACTTCAAGAAGCTGCACAGCGACGCTGTGAAGCTCATCAACGAAGCCATCAACAAGTAACCTCAGCCGTTCGCAGTACACGTGTCCCGCTCAAGCAACTCGAGGGCGGGACACGTTCATAAATATTCGGCATGAATACTGCTCGAGGCTTTTGCAGAGATTGAGTGCTTGAGATTCAACGGCTTGCTTGCCAGAAAATTGCTTTCCTGCCACAATGTGAGTCACACAAGACAGCCAAAAAACAGACGAATTTTGTTGGCTCGAGACCGCAATTGCGTCTCGGTAAATCTATACTTTTGCCTCGGGTGAGGGCCCGAGAGAAAGGCGGTTCGTATGCGCTGGAGGGTCACATGAGCATGAGTATCGGAAAGAACGCCCAAGCCCCGGAGGGACCGGGCGGTATTCTGCTGGCGGTGCTGATCGTTCTGGGATTGTGTGCCGCCGCCTTCCTGGTCGGTTGGGGCGTGTTTGGGGCGGCACTGGCCGCATTTCCCAAAGCGGACCTGCGCGGTTGGGTGGGTTTGGTGCTCAGCGGCTTGGCATTGATTCCATTGCTGGTTGTGGCGATTCGCATCTTCCCGTGGCTTTCCAACTGGTACTACCTGCTGCCATCGTTGGTGTTCATTTTGGTGTTCACGGTTTACCCGATTGGCCTGACCGTCTATTACGCCTTCACGAATTACTCGGCGGCGGCCTCTGGCAGGCCAGACTCGAGCACCGAAGTCAAGATTGAACGCATTTCAAACCTCGAATTGAAAATCATTGATGGCACGATTTCGGGATTGCAATGTGTGGCTGCCGATTGTGCCAAGCAACGCATTGAACTGCGCGAAGGTGACATTGGTCGTGCCGGACCTGAGGCCCTGATCGTCAGTGCCGAGGGCAACACCATCAGGCTCGAGACGGCACTGCCCGATGATTTCAAACCGAACTTGGCGCGACGCATCAATCCGTACTTGTTCATTGGTCTCGGTAATTTTCAAGAGATCTTCTCCAAAGCCAGCGTGCAGTTGATTCCGGTCGCCATTTGGACGCTCGTGTTTGCACTTTCGACCACCGTGATCAACATTTTGGCCGGACTGGTGCTGGGTATTTTGCTGAACAACAAACGCCTAAAATTCCGAAATTTTTACCGCGCCATGCTGTTCTTGCCCTGGGCCGTTCCAGGAATGATTTCGATCCTGATGTGGCAAACGCTGTTCAACATGAACTTCGGTGGCCTGAACCGATTGCTTGGTCTGTTCGAGCTTTCACCGATCCCCTGGCTGATCGATGGCCTGTGGGCGAAGATGGCGATTCTGCTCGTCAACCTCTGGCTGGGTTTCCCATACATGATGACCGCCACCATCGGCGCACTCTCGAGCATTCCAGAAGAACTCTACGAAGCGGCCAGCATCGATGGTGCGTCCCGTTGGGAGCAGGTTTTGCACATCACGTTGCCAAATTTGACAGCGGCCTTCACACCGATTGCGCTGGGGACATTCGCCTTTAACTTCAACAACTTCGGCATCATTTACCTCTTGACCGCTGGTGGTCCCATCGAAAACGGTCAGTTGCCGACGGCCCGCAGCACCGACATTCTGATCTCGTGGGGTTACAACACGGCCTTCACCAGCACCGGGAATAATGCTTATGGCATGGCTAGCGCAATTGCGTTGATCGTGGCTGCCCTGACGATAGCGATTTCGATTATTAATTTCCGTGCCGCCGGTGTCTTCAACGAGGCCCGCAAATGATCCGATTACCATTCAAGACTCAGATCGAGGTGAGACGATGAATCCTGCGGCTCGAGATATTGCGAAAATTCCCAACTCGACCCCGATGTGGCGCACGGTGCTGAACTGGGCCTTGGTGGTCTTGGCCGTTGTGCTGTTCGTCTGGTTGGTCGGTGAACTGACCAGTCCGGCCCGCAGCAAACCCAAATCCTTTGCGATTGTCTACCCAGAAAACGGTGCCCGAAACAGCCTACTGGCGCTGCTTGGCATGGTCGGCGTGATCTTCGGCACGTCGTACATCGGCAAGCTGATCGGCGAACGCGCCAAAGGTGGGCGCAAAGTCAATTACTGGGAGGTGCTGACCGATCAACTCACCCACCTGTTCTTGTGGATCGTGATGCTGTTCACGCTCTACCCGATCGTTTACGTGATCTCTGCCTCGCTCGATCCGACCAACAGCTTGGCGAACGCAACGCTCGGAAGCTCGAGTGAACCGTTGCTGGTTCGCGCTCGAGTCCTGCCGTCACTCGAGGGCAAGGACTTCAGCAATTTCGCCAAACTCTTTGAAGGTGTCACGATTTACCCTTGGCAGACGGCGGTGTTTGCCGTGATGCTGCTCGGCCTGTTGTGGCTGGCGTTGCTCTGGGTGCTGACCCAACAAAACGGTGGCATCCCAACCCTGAGCATGAAACGTCAACGCGGGTACGCCAACTGGGTCGCGCTCGGTGCGCTCGCGGTCCTGATTTTCGGCCTGAGCGCCGGTCAATTCGCGGGCTTTGGCATCGGCTCGAAATTCTTGCTCTGGGTGCGCAACACCCTTCTGATCTCGAGCATCACCGGTGTCATGGCGGTCGTGCTGACCACCACCGCTGGGTACGCGATGGCCCGCCTGACCTTCCCTGGCCGTTTCCAAATGCTGCTGTTCTACATTTTCATTCAGATGTTCCCAGGCTTCCTCGGCATGGTTGCCATCTTCACAATCATCGCCAACCTGGGACTCTTGAACAGCTTTCCGGGCATCATCCTGGCCTACGCCGGTGGTGCAATCGCTTTCGGAACCTGGATGTACAAAGGTTTCGTGCAAAGCCTACCGATGAGTCTCGAGGAGGCCGCGCTGGTCGATGGGTGTACCCGCTGGTCGGCCTTCACACGGATCGTGCTGCCGCTTTCGGGTCCGATGCTGGTGTTCATTTTCTTGAATCAATTCATCGGTTCGTATGCTGAATTTTTCTTGGCGAACATTCTGCTTTCCGGTACGGAATCCTGGAACCTCGGCGTAGCCCTGAAAAGCCTGTCACCACAAGGGTTTGACACACGCAACTTCGGTGTGTTCTCTGCGGCAGCCGTGCTTGGCAGCTTGCCGATTGTGTTGATGTTCTATGCGTTCCAACAAGTTTTCGTTGGTGGCGCACTGTCCGGTGGCGTTAAGGAATAACCGCAACTCAATTCATCCTGAAGCTCGAGCGTGATCTGCTCGAGCTTTCATTATTTGACTGGATCATCTCGAGCCGATTGCCGAATGGATCTCTGGTTTCAAAGCGTTCAAATCCGGGAATGGGCACACCCTCGAGAATCTGCAAACCAGCATGGGATAACTTCGAGCGCCAGAATTCCAGGTCATCGACTTGGTAGGCCAGGTGCGCTTTGGTCGCGTTGCGGTCCACGCTGTCCTCGAGCGACACGTGAATTTCTTGACCAGCAAGCTCGAGCCAGAATCCGCCACGTGCTTGCAAAGATTCCGGTTTGGGAATCTCGTGCAAGCCAAGCAGATCGCAGTAGAAGGCTCGAGCCTGATCCGTGGCATCGCTCGGAATCGTGATTTGCGCATGATGTAAGCGCTGAATCATGCTGGTTTGTGGGCCACGAAGAACACGCGCTTGAAGGGCAGCAAGGTTCCGAAATTTTGTGGTGGATACGCCTCGAGCAATTGTGTTCGGCATTCCTCGAGAAATTCGATTTGATCGGCTGGCTCGAGCACGGTGAGCATCGGGCGCAACGCGGTTCCTTTGACCCATTCGAGCACCGCGTTTTCTCCCGGCAGGATGTGCTGGTAGTTCGTTTCCCAGGCATCGACTTGAAAGCC
>JANOWZ010000776.1:0-2773 GCA_031418155.1 Deinococcales bacterium | reverse complement strand
AATATTCATGTACGTCTCGAGTTCATGCGCGGTATTTTGAATCGAATGGCATAAACCGATCACCGGCAATTTTGAAGCTCGAGACGCAAGCAATACCAAAGCCGACATTGGATTCGTGTAATTCATCACGACAGTATTCGGTGTCCCGGTCTGCCCAATTGTTGAACGCGGTTTCTTCGGCGGCATCCTAGAGTGATTGCTGATACTCGAGTTCTTGAGTCTCGAGCATTTCCGAGTACCGATCTGCGTAGACTTCGAGATCGAACAGGGTGGCGGTCATGTAATCGCCAGATGCTTGAGGGTGAGAAGTTTTTGGGGTGTGGTAGATGCCGCCCTCATCACTGCCTTGGCTGTCGGTCTTCGTCGTGGTGAGGTGATGGCCTTGCGATGGTCAGACATTGACTTCAAAACGAATGCGCTCAAGGTGCGTCAATCGGTGAGCACGCCACACGGTAAGCCCGTCTTCAACACCGGTAAGACCGTGAATGCGGCCCGCGAAATCCCGATGACCTCGAGCCTGCTGGCGATGCTCGAGCAGGTCAAGGCGGCACAGGAACACGAACGCAAACATGCCGGGGATTCTTGGGTGAGCACGGGCGCGGTCTTCAGCACCAGATTGGGCGAGTACGTTCACCCTGACAACCTGAACCGTGCGCTGAAGGGTCTTCTGGACTGGTCAAACCCGAACGCCGCAAAGAAACAACCGAAGAAACGCAAGACAACCGCCAAGGCCCGGACCCGCAAGCGTCCACTGGATGAACGCCCGATCCTCGAGAAGCGTCTGTTCGGCGTACCTGTTCCGGCACGGGCGGCACTCGAGGCAACCTTGCGGGCCATCGAACCGATTCAAAGCATCAGCCCGCATGATCTTCGTCACACTGCCGGGACGCTGATGCTTCGCCGGGGAATGCCCGTGGAAGTCGTGAGCAAGATTCTGGGCCATGCTGATATTGCCATCACGTACCGGGTTTACCGTCACGTACTCGAGTCTGAAAAGCGTGCGGCAATCGTTGACCTTTTCGAGGTGCCTTTGCCTGTTCGTGCTGTGCAAATTGCGGCGATGAATTGAGGCGAAAAAGGTACACGTTCCGCCCCGGTTCCGCCCCGAGAGCATCATTTGCGACTCTCGAGCCAACACCCAAAATAAAAGAACCCCGTCATCAACGGAGTTTTCTTTTGGAGCCGAAGGTCGGAATTGAACCGACGACCTGCCGATTACGAAAGCATCTAAGCCTGTTTGCCGCTGTTTGGGTTCATTCGAGAATGCCGTGCATCACGGTGTTTTCTCGAGTAGGTTCAAGACTTAACCGGTTTTGATTTGCCCTTATGAGGCTTCAGTTGTGGCACAGTTGTGGCGATTTTTCGCTGCGCTGCCATTTTGCAGCGGCTTATGTTCGGCACGCAGTATTTTTGCTTTCCACGTGGGGCAAACGCCACACCACAGCCGGGACAGAATCGAACAGGATCACCGCCCGCGAACAACCGCGAGAGCAACCAATTTTTCCAAGCATCAATACCAACACGCAACTGCAACACGTCGCCCGGAAGTTCAAACTCGAGCGTCGGCTGACTGCGAAGACTGATCAAAAACGTGCGTCGAAAAGATTCCGCAATTGCACCCCTGAACTTTCGTGCGTCACTGCGCTGCTCCTGATTTAAGGCCAATATGGAGAAGCCAAATACGATGTTGAGTTGCACCCACTGAGCCATCTGACCTTCAGGAGTCTCGTCTCCGTTGATTCCCCAACCCTTGTCTAGTTCCTCTAGAGCATCGCTTAAATCAAAACCAACACCCTGGCTTCCTTCGACCCAACCAAGAAGATCCAGGTAAGCCGCTGTCAGGGTGGCTTGAAAAAGCCAATCCCGTGCGCTGCCTGGGTTGTCACACTTGAGCGATCCAAAACGAAGAGCAATATCGAGGACACCGTTTTTAAATGTCTCTGAGACCATGATTTGTTCTTCGGATGTGTTGCGAAGTTTTGGTGGGATCAAACGTGCGAGAGAATTTAAAAGATCATGATCCACAGCTTGATTTTGCAACTCGAGGTACTGTTTATCGCCCCAGGGTGTTGACCGTATCAAGCGTGGATATTCATCGGGTGGTTCTCGAATCTCTGGGATTGATTCCCCATGCAGCTTTGATCGTTCAAGGTTTTCATCAAAACTTTCTTTCTCGTGCTGGACACGATAAACATAAGACCCGCCAACTCGAGCCGGGTCCCACGGAGGTACAGCGTCAGGTGTTTCGACCCATTCAACGGGATACCGGGCGGGTGTCCATCGTGTCGAAATTGCCTGTGCCGATTCTTGTGCTGATTCGCGCCTCGCCATCAGCACAAGACTACCCCATCATGGGCAGGTGAACGCAAATTAAACCGGACGCGGGCGTTCATCAAGGGGTTGAAAATGGGAAATTTGTTCACCGTGCGGGAAGCTATCGATTGGCAGCGGTCAAGATTTGGGCGGGTGATTTTCGGCACGGACAGCCTGTACGCAATTGCGCGTGACGCACAAGTTCCAATCGTCCGAGTCGGGCAGAAGAAAATATTTTTCCCCATATCCAGTCTCGAGAAGTTGCTTTCGGGCGAGGTCGCCCAATGAAATCACCCGCGTCGGGAAACGCGGGGTCAAGGGTTGCACGCAATGATTTTACGCCCAGGCTCGAGCCAAAGGGTCGAACTCGCTTCCACCCGTTCGACTTCGGGATTCCAAACGCCGCAAAGCTCGAGCCGCAAAAAACGCCATCGCTGACGGTGCAGGGTGGGGGGGGGGG
>JANOWZ010000775.1:0-5525 GCA_031418155.1 Deinococcales bacterium | reverse complement strand
TTAGGGCAGCTTTGATCGTTGCCGCAAAATCTTCAGCGCTGGTTGAACTGCAAAGCTTGGCATGTGCAGTGATCCTTTTGCCTGGAAGCCTCGCGGGTGGGCTCAAATCGTTTTCAAAGCCACTCGAGGGTTGTGGTGTCACTGCGATTTTTGATGGAATCTAACCTCCTGTTCCTGATCCGGCTGTTCACTTGGCAACGTGAAGTTTTCGCTTGAGCACTCAACCTCACTTGTTCAACAAGGCACAGATTGAACCTGCAACGTTTGGATTTGGTAAGGACAAGTAAAGGGGGCTGTATTGTTTTCAAGCCCAAGTGTCATCGGACTCGAGAGGAAATTCTTACGGTTCTGTTCGCAAAAAAGGGTGAACAACGGGCGACAAAGCACTTTTCATCAGGCCAAACTGCTGACGTTGCAACGGGCGACGGGTGTGATCAAGGGGCTTTATGATCGGGTAAAAACGACCTATCGTGTGAATTGTGAAATCCCGATGTTTCTCTGGGATGCGGTCGAACTGCAAAAGATGCTCAGCGGGTCAGATGAACAACGAATTCTCAAAGCCCTCGAAGATGTGCAGGGTGCATTTCTTCCAGATTCAGACGGTGATTGGGAGGTCGCGTAGCGTGAAAAGTTGAGTCGGTCCGTGGTGAAAGTCGGTTTGGAAACCCTTGACCTGTGGAGCAAACGGGGCGAGTATCAAAAGTGTCTCGATTTGGCCGAACGACTCCGGGAACTTGAGCCGTTGAATCCAGCATTGGCCGAGTATCTTGTGATCGCCAGTATGGAGCGCGTGTAGGAACGCTCGAGAAGTGAATCACGACCCGAAGGTTCAGCAGTTTTTTCAATCGTCGATTTGATTCAGTGAACGCCTCCGCGCAGGCGAATTTCGGCATCCGCCTTGGCACGCTCGATGGGCTCCTCGACGGTGACACCGGGATGATCGGACGGCTGACTCTCGAGCGTGCCCTGAATCGAATCCTCGAGCGACACACCAGCTAGACCCGTCGTGTCCTGGGAGCGTTCGCGTTCGTCGGCATCACTGTTGATGCCATGATCGTGCCAACCGGACGCGCTCTCGGCGTCCCGAGTCTCACCGGTCCCCATGAGCGTCTGTCCCTCCTCGGCCTTCGCCGTGGCATCCAGGCCAGCGCCAAGGCCGCCCCCAACGACCGCACCAATGATGCCACCGACGATGGTTCCGATGGGACCACCCGCCGAACCTACGAAGGCCCCGGTCGCCGCGCCGGAGACTGCGCCTGCCGCCGTGCCGAGCTTCGAGCTTCTGGTGTAATCCTCGCCCGTAACGGGATCGATGGAGGTGCTTGAACCGGGCAGACTCGAAGAATTAATCGAATCTTCGGGACGGTTTTGAATGACACTGCTTGCAGCCCCCAATGTGGGTTCGCTCGAGTTGGACTTGCTCGAGTTCGCATTTTCATGCGGACCGGCATCGGGATCGAAACGGTCCCACCCTCCGGCGCGGTATTCCTCACCGCGAGATTTGGGGTCCGCCGCGTTGTTCTCGTGCAAGATCTGCTCTGCCGAACCCAGGTGCTGCTCGTCGGTGTGAACGGCAACCAGCACGCCGCCGCGCCGCACGCCCTCGCTGTAAATCTGCGCGTGCTCGTTCGGCACGCCCATTCCCGAGAGCACGCCGATCAATCCGCCCGAAAATGCACCGAGACCCATGCCCGCCGCCGCACCCACCAGCGCCGAACCGGATGCGAGGCCCGCTGCGAGCGGTCCGACGGCCAGCACTGGCCCGATACCGGGAATGACGAGCAATCCTGCGCCCACCAACAGCCCCATCAGGCCACCGGCAACCGTGCCGGTCAGGGTTCCGGTCTTCAAACCCTCGTCCACCATCGTTTCGTCGGGTTCGCTCGCGTCCACGTTTGGTTCGCGCATGGTCACGGAGATGTCTTTGGCTTCAAAGCCCGCACGTTCGAGCATCCGTGCGGCACGTTCTGCGTGCTGGCTGGTGTCGAACAATCCGATGGCTGTTTTCATGGCTTATCTCCTTGAGTCGTGTGTTGGCTGAATGGTTGACTGAATCCTCAGGTAAGCCTCGAGCGATGAGATCATCCGTAATCGGTTCACACAAAATGAAGTCGGGTTGAATTCGATCAGGTTGAATCAATCGCGTTGCGGCGGTGGGCCTCGGAAGGCATCTTTTCGTTCGATCCGCTCGAGCTTGACCGGCCTGCCTTCGCTGGCGCTGCGGTAAATCGCGGCCATGATCCGTTGATCCTGAAGGCCCTCCTCACCGGGTGTGAACGGCTGCCGATTTTCGATGATGCACTGCGAGAAGTGATCGATCTCGAGTGCGAACTGGTCGCGTTCATCGATGATCGGCGTTTCGCGGGTGTGTTCACGCACGACCTCAAATTCGAGGCCCCGGTAGGCGAAGGCCGGATCGAGGCTCAACCAAGCCCGTTCGCCATGAACGCTGATCGAGTTGGCGCGACTGGCGTTGTAACTCGTCGCGCACGTGGAGAGTGCGCCGCTGGGAAAACGCATCGTCCAGACCACGGCCTCCTCAACCTCGAGAAAGCGCGGATCGTTGGGCGTGCTGAACTGGTAGGCGAAGACCTCCTCGGGTTCCTCGGCCAGCAGGAAACGCACGGTGTTCAGGCAGTAGAGTCCAATGTCGGGCAGCGCACCGCCACCGGCAAGTTCACGCTTCAAACGCCAAACGTTCGGGTCATTCTCGACTTGGGTGTGGGTCGCCTGCACCAGCCCGATCCGTCCGAAATCGCCACTTTGAATCAAGTCCCTGGCCGCCCAATGTTGGGGCGTGTACTGACAACGGTAGGCGGTCATGAGGCGCACGTTGGCGGCGGCACAGGCGGCAACCATCGCCTCGGCATCCTCGAGGTTCGCCGCGAGCGGTTTTTCGCACAGCACATGCTTGCCCAGTCTTGCGGCGCGTTCGGTGTACTCACGGTGCAAGGAGTTGGGCAGCACAACGTAAACCGCCCGAACATCGTCGCGCTCGCCGAGCCGATCAAAGTCCCGATAACTGTAGACATCGCTCTCGGTCAGTCCGTGCGCCAAGGCAAACTCGAGCGCCTTTTCGTGCTCATCGCTGACCAACGCCGCGAGCCTCGAGAACCTCGAGTTTCGGTACGCGGGCAGCAATTCCTGCGCGGTCAATTTTCCGACACCGACCACGGCGTATCCGACACGGTTTTCGGGCGGAATCGGCGTTTTGGAATTCGGGCGATCCTCGGGCATGACGGGCCTCCTTGGAGACGAACATCCGTGAATGGCTGTGGAAAGGCTCGAGCCACACCCAGGTAAGCGGCGAGGCTCGAGCCTTGAACTGTGATCCGATCAGTTCATTTTGGGCATCAGGACGGTATCGACGCAATGAATCACGCCGTTACTCGCGCCGATGTCTGCCTTAATGACGTTCGAATCGTTGATCTCGACGTTTTGACCCATGATCGAAACCTTCAGGTCAGAACCCTCAACGGATTTTGCCATCTTGCCATTCATTTTCATGACATCGGCGGCGGCAACTTTGCCCGAGACGACGTGATAGGTCAAGACTTTGGTCAACTTGGTTTTGTCGGCCAGCAGCGCGTCCAGATCGGCCTTGGGAATCTTGGCGAAGGCCGCGTTGTTCGGGGCAAAAACCGTGAATGGACCGCTTCCTGCGAGCGTTTTGTCCAGACCCGCCGCCTTGAGCGCCGTGACGAGCGTGCTGAAATCGGGATTGCCTGCGGCGACATCTGTGATGGTTTGTGCTGCACTAATGATGAACCTCCGAGGATGAGAAGCCCGCCTTTACGGACGGGTACGAGAAACGTTCTCAAACCTGGTGTCAGGTTAGTTCTCGAGGTGGTGTTGCACCTGACCGGGCGCTGAGGCGAGGCTGAGTTGACTCCCGTTTTGGGATCAACTCAGCGGTGCAGACGGAACCCTATTCGTCTCGGGTTCCTGAACAATACGTTTCAGAACTGATCCACAGGTCACTCCGACCAGTAAAACGGCGGAGCTTCCTGTGATGATCCGAGTTAGAAACTCAAAATTCAGCGGAGCCACAG
Organism: Deinococcales bacterium; assembly: GCA_031418155.1. GTDB lineage: Bacteria > Deinococcota > Deinococci > Deinococcales > JAAFIG01 > JANOWZ01. The sequence goes on along the minus strand of JANOWZ010000775.1, from coordinate 1,473 downwards.
CGGGCATTCAGTGATCTCTCAGGGCCACACGGCATTGTCTCGAGAGACACAATTGCTTTACGGGAACTTTGCGGTGCAAAATCCCAGAGAAACTCGTGCGGTTCAAAAACAGGCACTTGTACGCCCGTTCGAGTTCATCCTCGGGGTTGCTTTCGCGCAAACGGTCACATTCGTGTAACGTCACCGGTGCGTTGAGTACCCGATCCGCGAGCACCTCGGCATCGGCGGAGAACACCGTCTTCCAGAAGGCCGCCACCAGTTCGTCCTTGTCGGCCAGCGCCACCGTTTGTGCCGAACCCGACTCGAGCAACGCCAGTGTGATGGCGGCCCCTCCTGCGAAGGGTTCGATCAGTGTTTTGATCGATGCGCCCGCCTGCAAGAACACTTATGCGATCAATGGCACGAGTTTGCGTTTGCCGCCGGGGTATCGAAGTGGACTCAGGTTCGGGCGACGTGCGATGTCCAATAGTCGTTCGTGCTGACTGCGTTCCTTCGATTTATGTGTGCTTTTGGTCGAAGGTGCCGAACGGTCATTCATGGTTGATTCCATCTTCGCACACGTCCCGTATTCTTGAGCCCAAAAACGTTGACCCTTCCCATATCAGCTTCAAGAAACACTGACACGAAATCAGATCAAAATCGCTCTTTTGTTTTCGTCCGTGCAACCCTTCGCGCTTCGCGCTCTCAAGCTCCGGCATTCCAAACCCTTCGCAAAAACCGCTCGGGTTTTGACTGCCTCCGGGGTTGGCACTGGTTTCGCTCGAGGTCGGTATTGTAGCTCGCTGCATGGCAGTTTTCCCCTCCGGGGAAAATGTTTGTTATTCAAATTCAACTGCATAAATACATCGGTTCTCTCTGGCGTTTTTCGGGGTTCAAAGTCGTGTTTTTGTTGTGCCTCACGCCTTAATCGTTCTTGCCTTACATTTGCCTATCATCGTAATCTTATTGTATAATTCTGTCATGTTCATATCAGGATCACTCGCCGGTTGCACCTCCCCCGCCGCCCTTTCTCCCGTTGCTGGTTGCCCTCGCGTGGCTTGGATCATCCGCTCGCGCTCGGTGGCTGGTCTTGCGGTCATTTGCCCCAATGCCCTGGCGGTCGCGCCGGTCCTGGAATTCTTGCGGGCCTGCCGGGGTTCGTTCTGGTATCGGGTTCGCTCGGTCGTGTTGCCGTCGGGTGCTCGTGCTTGGGTCGTTCGTGTTGGTGTGCGCTCGTCGTTCATCTCGCACGGTTCCACGGTGGCGGGCGTGTTGCGGCTCGCGGCCCCGCGCTTGTCGTCTGCGGTCTTGGAAGGGGCGGCGTAAGTGCTGCCCCTCTCGGGTGTGGTGGCCTTTGCCGGTTCTCGGCACGGGTCGCCGTTCCCGGTTGCGCCAGTTGTGCGTGCGGTGCTCGAGGCTGGCGGTTCAATTCGTGTCGGGTGTGCTCGCGGTGTGGATGCTGCCGTGCGTGCCGTTGCGCCCAACGCCGTCACA
>JANOWZ010000774.1:0-3096 GCA_031418155.1 Deinococcales bacterium | reverse complement strand
TTTTTTCAAACGCAATCCGGTTTTGCGGGTCTTGGATTTTTTAAACGAATCCTCAAGCTGCAGCGCCGATCTTGCCCTGATGACGACGATGAACATGCCGGTGTTCATTCGCAGTGCCCTCGAAATCATCGCGGCAGACATCAGAAACGGCCATCGGAAATTGAAGGGGGACCCGAATCAAAGCAGGTTTGATGTGACCAACCCGAAGGTCAAGAGTGAAAAGGAACAACCCGAAGTGGACAGGGTTTTACTCTGAAAGTGTTTTGATCGTATCGAACCAAATCAACTCGAGTTCTGACATCACAACTCGAGCTTGCTGCCAGGTTTCAACGCCAGGCCTTTCACGCCCAGGTTCTCTGCTCGAGAAACGAACTGATCGCCGTCCTGTTCAATCAGGCCGAAGGTGTTGTAATGAATCGGTACGACCAGATTGGGTTTGATCAACTCGACCGCCTCGAGCGCATCGTCGGGTCCCATCGTGAAGTTGTCACCAATCGGCAGGAACGAAACGTCCACATTCAGTTTGCGCAACATCCCCAAATCCGAGAACAGTGCCGTGTCGCCCGCATGGTGAATGCGTTTGCCGTCAATCTCGAGCAGCACGCCCATCGGTGTGCCGCCATACGTACCATCCGGGAAGCTCGAGGAATGCCATGCGGTCGTGAATTTCAGTTTGCCGAACGGCAGGATCGCCGCACCACCATTGTTCATCGGGTGGCCCTGAATCTTCGAGTCGAGTTTCTGCGCATACCCCACGATCTCCGCCGTCGAAAGGACCATTGCGCCGTGTTTGGCGTAATCCATTGTGTTGCCCCAGTGGTCGCCGTGCGCGTGCGTCAGGATCACGAAATCGGGTTGGATGTCATCAACACCGATTGGACATTTTGGATTGCCCTCGATGAATGGATCGATCACGATTTTTGCAGTGCTGGTCTCGAGGTACACAACCGAATGCCCGAAGTAATGGATGTTCATGCGCGAATGATACGCCCTTGAGATCGCACTGCATTTCACGCGAGCGGGGTAAACTCGAGCAAATGAAATCAACCACCCTCGAGCGTCTGGGTTTCGCTTCCTCTGATCGTGTGCTGATTTTGCATGCGGATGACATCGGCATGTGCCACGCGACGATTCCGGCCTTCGAGAACTTGCTCGAGTTTGGCCTGACCTCGAGTTACGCGATCATGACCCCGTGCGCGTGGGCGAGTGCTGCGCTCGAGATCGCCCGCAAAACCCATGCAGATGTTGGCGTTCACATCACCCTGACGAGCGAGTGGACGCATTACCGTTGGGCTGCCCTTTCAACCCGTGAACGCTCGAGCGGCTTGTTTGACAGCGAGGGTTTCTTTCCGCGTTCTTGTGATGAGCTTCAAGCCAACGTCAACTCGGCGGCGGCGTTGCTCGAGATGCGGACGCAATTCAAGTTCTTTGCCGATCACAATGTCGAACCGACACACATGGATTCGCACATGCTCAGTTCGTTCGATTCGCACTTGCTTGGCCAGTATGTTGCTACCGCGCTCGAGCATGACACGCCCGCATTGTTTCCGAGCTCTCCCGAGTCTGGTTTTTGGATGAACGACAAAACCCAAACGATGATCCCAACGCTCGAGGCATCGCTGCTCGCTCGAGCGTTTCCATTGATTGATCACATCAACGGAATGCCGCTCTCCAACGATCCGAACAGCGGTGATGACCAATTTGAAAATCGGCTCGAGACGGCAAAATCCATCTTGCAAGACCTCAAACCTGGCCTGACACATTTCGCGTTTCACCCCAGCGTGGACACGCCGGAATTGCGTGCCATCTGCCCAGACTGGCGGGCTCGAGTCGGTGACGAACTCGTCTTTCGCAGCCCCGACTTGCGTGATTTTCTAACAGCCCAAAAAATTCACGTGATCGGTTATCGCGCCTTGAAAAACTTGATTGATCAAACTTGAATCAAGGGTAAAGCCCACGCAAGGCTCGAGCCTCGAGAACCCGAGTACACGCCACAATGTACGCCGCCGTGCGCAGTGAAACCTTATTTCGCACACTCACATCCCAGAGCGCCACGAACGCCTCGCGCATGATCTTCTCGAGGCGTTTGTTGATCTCATCTTCGGTCCAGAAGAAACTCGAGAAATCTTGCACCCATTCAAAGTACGAGACGGTCACGCCACCCGCATTTGCCAGCACGTCCGGCACGAGCACGATGCCACGCTCGCGCAAAATGTCATCCGCCTGAGGTGTGGTTGGACCGTTCGCACCTTCAACAATGATCCGCGCTTTGATCGTGTTCGCGTTGTCCACGGTAATCTGTTTCTCGAGCGCCGCCGGAATCAAAAATTCTGTTTCGACATTCCAAAACTCATCCTTCTCGAGCACCGTCGCACCAGGAAACGTCTTGATGTCATTCGTGGCCGTCATGTGCTCGAGCACCTTGTACGGGTCCAATCCAGCCTCGTTCAAAATCGTGCCGGTCACATCCTGAATCGCAATCACCTTAGATCCATGATCGTGAAAAATTCTGGCCGCCGCATTGCCGACATTTCCAAACCCCTGCACCGTCACCCGAGCACCATCGAGCGGAACACCCAACTGTTTCGCCGCCTCCGCACCCGTAACGAACACGCCACGCCCCGTCGCATCCTTGCGCCCGAGCGACCCGCCCAACGCCACCGGTTTGCCCGTGACCACACCCGTCGCCGTGCGACCCTGATTCATGCTGTACGTGTCCATCATCCAAGCCATCGTCAATTCATTCGTGTTGACATCCGGTGCGGGAATGTCCTTGTCCGGCCCGATGATGATGTTGATCTCCGACGTGTACCGCCGCGTCAACTTCTCGAGTTCATTGCGCGAAAGCGTGCGCGGGTCCACGCGAATGCCACCCTTCGCGCCACCATACGGCAAGTTGACCGTCGCGTTCTTGACCGTCATCCAGGCCGAAAGCGCCATGACTTCAGACAGCGTGACATCCTGGTGGAAGCGCACGCCGCCCTTGCCCGGACCTCGAGACGTGTTGTGCTGCACACGGTAGCCCTCGAAATGCGCGATGCTGCCATCGTCAAGGTGAATCGGGCAATCGACGATCAGGATGCGCTTCGGACGTTT
>JANOWZ010000773.1:0-1741 GCA_031418155.1 Deinococcales bacterium | reverse complement strand
TCGAAGCAGGCTACGTGACCGTGATCCTCTCGTATCGGGTTGCGCCGCAGGCTGTGTTTCCAGATTTTGTGCAGGACGTGGCGCTCAGCGTCCGTTGGGTCAAGGACAACATCGCCAACCTGGGCGGCGACCCAGATCGGATATACCTGATGGGCCAATCTTCAGGCGCACACACGGCAGCACTCGTGACCCTTGATCCGACGTATTTGCGTGAGGTTGGCCTCGAGCGGAGTGCGATTCGAGCCTTTGTGGGGCAGGCTGGGCCGTACAATTTTCTGGATTTTCTCGAGACGGATGTTCGCACGCAAGTTGCGATGGGGCCTCGGGAAAATTGGGCGCGGGCCCAACCGGTCAATTGGGTCGATGGCAAGCAACCGCCGATGTTCTTGCAGCACGGCCTGAAAGACACTGTGGTCAACATCAAGAATCCCGATTGGCTCTCGAGCATCATCCGCGAAAAAGGTGGCGAGGTCGAGGTCAAGTATTACCCAGAGGTGGACCATCCAGGGATCGTCGGGGCGATCTCGAGGGTGGCGCGGTTTATTGATCCGAAGATTTTTCCGGACATCATCGAGTTTCTGGGCAAGCATTGACCTGTACGCGATCCTGTCTTTTTGCTATCATAGCAGTATGAAAGCAATCAGTTACACCGCCGTCCGCGAGAACCTGGCGAGCACGATGGATCAAGTCTGCAACGACCGAGAACCAGTCATCATCACCCGAAAACGCGATCAAGCCGTGGTGATGCTGTCACTTGAAGATTACGAATCGCTCGAGGAAACCGCGTACCTGCTGCGCAATCCGGCGAATGCACGTCGTTTGTTTGACGCCATCGAATCGCTCGAAACGAGAAATGGGCAGGCTCGAGAATTGATCGAAGTTTCGGCACTCGAGGCATTTGGCGAATGAATCTGGTTTTCGCTCCGCAGGCGTGGGTGGATTACTTGCACTGGCAGACGACCGATCCGAGAATGTTACGCCGCGTAAATGAATTGATTCGAGACGCCTCGCGCTCACCATTCGAGGGTATTGGTAAACCGGAGGCGTTGCGCCATGCGTTGCAAGGATTTTGGTCTCGCCGAATATCTGAAGAACATCGGATGGTGTACCGCGTGACTGCACAAGGGCTCGAGATTGCGCAATTGCGATATCACTACGAACCTTAAGCTCGAAAACTGGTGAAGCAGATGCATTACTTATGCTTTTGTTCTTAATCGTTAATCCGCAAGAACCAGCGTGAGAGGCAAAGCATCTGCCACTTGAACTAAGGTCGGAGCAAACCATGCGCCGAGATAAACTGTGACAGTTGAGATGAAAGTGAGGACGAGGATGAAGTTGTTGCAGAACCATCGGATTATTTTTGGCATTGGAGTGCCTCCTTTCTTTGCAGGGCTAGACAAGTTGTTCTCACGCCGTGGAGCTTGGTTGTGGTTACGGAAAGGCAAAAGCCGTTGGTGAGTTGGGCAAACCACAACTAATACCACATCTCAATTATGATTCTAGCAAAATTATATGTGAAAAGACTGAGTACGGTAAGTTAAGTACCCCTACCAGTGACAACAGTTTTCACCAACACAAACTCGAGTCTTCGCTAAAATGCTCGAGGACAGAAGGCTGTAGAATTCCAGTTCGGAACACTCGCGCAGTAATCCACAAGTCAAAACTTGGCAAGCCAAGATTTTGACATCAACAGCAAAGGACGGTTCATCATGGAACTCAAACGCAACACCTTCGGGGCTCG
>JANOWZ010000772.1:0-3204 GCA_031418155.1 Deinococcales bacterium | reverse complement strand
GGCGACAGGTTGGTCTGGTGATCGGAATGATCGGTGTGCGAAGGTTGATTGGCGGTTTGGGGTGGTGGAGGCCCGGGAGCGTTTGGCGCGGTTGTATCCGAAGCTGGGTAATCAGTAATGATCACTGTGGTCATGCACTAGCCTTCCCCACCACGTATTTACTCGAGCCTTCATCATCTTCTCTCGAGCACGTTCACGATCTCATCCATCACCCGGTTCGCCTCTGGCATCGGCAGCAGCATCCAAACGTGAACCATGCGTTCAACCTCGTGATACGCCAACTTCACACCAAGCGATTCGGCTTTGGCTTTCAGCACTTGACAATCGGGTTGCAACACATCGAAGGTTCCAATGAACAACGTGATCGGGGCCAAATCCTCGAGCGTTCCGTACAACGGACTGACCAGCGGATCGTTCAGGCTCAACTCGCCCGCGTACATTCTGGCGGCCTGTTGCAATCCTGAAACGCTCAGCATCGGATCGAGCGCATCGGCGTTTTGAATGCCTGGGTTGGTCATGCTCAGGTCCAGCCATGGCGAAAGCAAGATCAGGTTCGCGGGTTGCTCGAGGTTCGCGGTTCGCAATTGCTGCGCCAGCACGAGCGCCAAACCAGCACCGGCCGAATCACCCATGACCGTGATGTTCTTCGCACCGACAGTGGTGATCAAATCCCGGTATTGCTCGAGCACGAACCGCACCGTTTCTGGGGCCTGATGATGGGGTGCAAGTGGGTAATCTGGCGCGATCACGGTGCAACCCAAACGGTCCACGAGTTTGGTCATGAACGCCCAATGCACTGCGTTGAAATTGTACACATACGATCCGCCGTGAAGGAAAAACACGTGCTTATCGCTCGAGCCTGAACCCTTCGGCGCGATGGTCCAAACGTTGTGACCATTCACCATTCGACTCGAGACACGGTACTTCGAGGTGATGCGATTTGGTGGTTTGGCCGGGGCCGAGTGTTGCTTGCCCTCGAGCGAGAGCGATGGTTGTTTCATCCGCATGAGTCGGAGGACGGTGGGAATGATTCGACTTTGAATGCTCTGGGTCATAGGGATTCCAGGGGTGGAAAATGTAGGGCGCGACTTTGGGCGTATTCAAGAATTTGCTTGTGCATGGATTTTAGGTATGGCGACCAGTCAATTCCAGGAAAAAAAACGTATGGTCCCAGTCCTGATGAATGGCAAACCAGGCAAGTGCCGCAGCGATGTGAAAGCTTCTCGGCGAATTCAAAAGCAATTCCTTCGTCGTCCTCTATCGCAAAGTAATGCTCGTAATTGGGATCGCGTTCCGACTCTAAGCCAACGAGCGTCATTGTTTCCATCCAGGTAAGTTTTGCTCCCCAGGATTCTTCTGCATTCTTGACACGCATCACAAAGTACACCGAGCCATTTTTATCGAATTGATCGAGTGTATTGGAAGGCTCTATTTTTTTGCCCCACTCGTCATAAATTTCATATTTTTCGAGTGATTCTATAAGACAAGAATACACATCAGGCCATTCGATTTTCCTACCGTTTTCTCTGAACTTTATTTGTTCTAGAGCAATGCGAACGTCAGTTTTGTTGCTCTCCGTAATTTCGTCATTTGCTACATATTTATCCATCCATTCACAGAATTTATCGTCTAGAGCAACTGGATATGCAGCATTGTCTCCCATAAGTCGGATTCCTTGTCTAATTCAATCCTGCGTGTGTTTCAAACAACGATTGCTGCTCGAGGTTACGTCCGGTTGTGATTTGCGTTTCCTCGCGTTCTCGCAAGAATTCGGCCTGCAAAAATGCTTGAATCCGGCGGCGCACAATGCCAATGTCACCCATGCGTCGGCCCATTTCGGCCTCCAGGAACGCAACGGGCATCAATTGTTGTGGCGCTCGAGGATCACGGAAGCTTTTCGCGGCGAGGCGTGGCAGGTTCTGACAGGTCCAATCGGCGACTTGTTGCGCCCATTCAAAACCCCGGTCGCTGTAGACCTCGAGCCGCACCACGCCGGAGAGTCCTTGGTGCCATTCGACGGGTTGCGCGAGGCGCAAGTACCAACTGTATCGGCGTTCGCCTATTTTGAAGATCGGGCTGCGATGGCCTTGCAAGAGCGCGAACAGCGTGCGTTGCTCGCGGGGCGGAAGGCGCAAATCGTGCAGTGTTTTGACGTACCCGAGGCTGCCATCGAATGCCTGCTCGAGCGGCAGGGTTCCGTCGAGGATCAGCAGGTCGTCGCCCAAGTCCAAATCTCGGGCGAGTTTCTTCTCGTGGGTCCGCATCAGGTTTTGCAACGTTTGCTCGAGTTGATTCTCCTGGTTGCCATCGTCTTTGATGCCGTGCGCCCGGTAATCCAGATGTCCGAGTTGATTGCCCAGCGCCGGAATCCGCAAGCCTGGATGCTCGAGTTGTGATCCGAGGATCAGCACACGGGATGGGTTCGCCTCGATGATTTGCGCTTTGCCATTCGTCTCGAGTTCCGCAAGGCCCACCGAGTACGTGCCCAGCAACCCTGGGGCGCTGAGGGTGTTCCCGGAATCCTCCCATTGCGCAAAAACCTTCGCCTCGAGCCTGCGCCGCCCATCAATGAAAAACAACCTCGAAAAATTGATGCTCACTCGAGACGTTTGCACCGGTTGCCAAACCTCGAGTTCGCAATGCAAATCCACCGCATCGAAGCCCAACGCCTCCACGCCCGCCTGCGTGTGCAGGCTGGTGTCGTACTCGGGAGCCCACGGCTCGAGGGTTAAGCGCACAGGTTCTGTCCCATTCGGAATGGCAGTGTACCAGTCTGGGGCTGTGCGAAACAAACCGGCTCGAGGTTGCGGGTGTTTTTCGGGTTCCGGTTGATGTTCTGGTGATGGGGCGTTGCTTGCAACGCCCCTACGTGAAAACCGGTTTTGTAGGGGCAAAGCATGCTTCGCCTTAACGAAGCGAGAACCGCATTCAACCCAATCCATCAACCCTCGAGTTATCCTGCCAACCGTGAAACGCCTCAACCTTGCCCTGGTCGGTTTCGGAAATGTCAATCGCGCCCTGATCGGGCATTTGGATCGCAAAGCCGCAGAATTGCGCGAGGGGTACAACCTCGAGTATCAAGTCACGGGTGTGTTCTCGCGGCGTTTGGGTTTCCTGGCCGATGTGAACGGTTTGGACACGACGGCCTTGCTCGAGGACCGTAAGCTTGGGCTTGAACCAGCAGCGAATTACGAGGCTTGGCTC
>JANOWZ010000771.1:0-3122 GCA_031418155.1 Deinococcales bacterium | reverse complement strand
CCGGAGATCACGAAGTCCGCGTCGTTCGCATTCGCTTTCGGCTCGAGCACCACGAACTTCCGATTCTCGAGCGCCGTGAACAGGCGTTGCCTCAATTGCGGCCCGAGCGCCCCGTCAAAGCCTGAGAGCACGAATGCCTTGACCGGAATCACGTTCGCCTTGCCCAACGGACTCGGACCTCGAGAAACCTCGAGCGCGGCGGGAGCACAGGCGGAAAGCATCAGCGCACAAATGATGAGCCTGGCAATGAATTTCATGACGGTATTCTCCCGTTCAAGAATGAAGGTTGGCTGTGGATAGCAACAAGGAAATCCAGAAAATGCTCGAGCCAGGACTTGGCCTGCCCAGATCTCACGCGATTGGGACCGGCTTGAAGCTAGACTCAAGGCATCCAGGAACCAGAAAGCAGGTGCCACCTTGAAGCACTTCCGCACCCGAGCCGTACACGCCGGGCAAGGTCCAGACGCTCAGACAGGAGCGCACGTCAGCCCGATTTACCAAACTTCGACCTTCGCTTACGGTTCGTTCGACCGAGGCACCCGCCTGTTCGCCGGTGAAGAGGCTGGGTACATTTACTCCCGCATTGGCAATCCGACCACCAGGTCGCTGGAAGAAAAAATTGCGGACCTCGAGGGCGCAGAGGACGCCATTGCCTTCTCGAGTGGCATGGCCGCGATTGCGGCACTTGCCTTCACACTGCTCAAACCCGGTGACGAGATCGCGTACCTGGGTCCACTTTACGGTGGCACCGAGGGCTTATTCCTGGATGTCCTGAGCAAATTTGGCATCAAGGTCATCGAAGTTGAAGGGCTCGAGCACTTGCCCGCTGCGCTTGGCCCGAACACCAAATTGGTCTACCTCGAGACACCCACCAACCCAACCTTGAAGATCACCGATTTGGCTGAAGTCTCAAGGCTGGCCCACACCGTCGGGGCGCTGGCCGTGGCCGACAACACCTTCAGCACGCCTTACCTGACCCGACCGCTCGAGCATGGCTTTGATGTGGTGCTGCATTCGATGACCAAATACTTGGGTGGTCATGGCGATGCCATCGGTGGCGTGCTCGCCAGCAAAGCGGATCTGTGTCAAGCGGTGCGACTCGAGGGGCTGCGTCACCTGGGCGGCTGTCTCGGCCCGCAAGAGGCATACTTGTTCTTGCGAGGCATCAAAACCCTGGCCTTGCGCATGGAAGCCCATTGTGATGGCGCGGAGGCAATGGCTCGAGCCCTGGTTGGTGCGCCCGGAATCACGAACCTGTACTTCCCCGGTCTCGAGACCCACCCTGGTCACGGGGTTGCTGCCCGTCAAATGCGACGCTTTGGTGGCATGGTCAGCCTTGACCTCGAAGGCGGCATCAACGCCGCTCGGATCTTTCTTGATTCGCTCGAGCTGTTCACGCAAGCCGTGTCGCTCGGTGATGTCGAATCGCTCGCCTCGCATCCTGCTTCAACCACACATCAACTCTTGAGCCCAGAACTTCGCACCCGAGAGGGTGTGACCGACGGCATTGTGCGCCTGTCAATTGGCATTGAAGACCCTAACGATCTGATTGAAGATGTGCTCAAAGCCCTCGAGCATACAAACTCAAACATGCTGGCGACCCGGTAAACGAAAAAGGGACGAATACAAAACGCATCCGTCCCGCCATACACTCGAGCCTTATTCTTGAGCTTCGATGCGGTTGAACCCTTTCGGCGCACCGACCTTATCGGCAATCACGTTCTCGAGGTACTTGACGACATTCTTCAATGGCACACGATTGAGCACATCCTCAAGGAACGCCGTGACCAGCATCTTCTCGGCCACCGGCTTGGGAATGCCACGTGAACGCAGGTAGAAGAGTTCCTGCTCATCCACCGGTCCGGTCGTGCTGCCGTGTGAGCAACGCACATCGTTGGCGTTGATCTCGAGTTGCGGCACGCTGTCGGTCCGGGCATCATCGGAGAGCAAGAGTGTGCGGTTCTTCTGGTACGCATCCGTCTTCTGCGCGTTCAACTCGACCTTGATCAATCCCGAAAACACGCCTCGAGCCTTGTCCGCCAGCACACCCTTGAACAGCAAATCCGAGTGTGCTCGAGGTTCGATGTGATGCTGCAACGTGTACTGGTCAAAATGCTGGTCCTTGTCCGCAAAGTACACCGCCAGCATCTCTGAGTTTGAACCTTGATTCAACGCCGACTGAACCTCGGTGCGCGAGAGACTGCCGCCCATCGTCACGTACAAACTGTTCAAGGTCGCATCACGGTCCAAGTTCGATTTGATGCGTTGAATGTGCGTCACGCCACGGCCCCAGTTTTGAATCGCCACGTAACGCAATTGCGCCCCGCGACCCAGCACAAGTTCGACCACACCAAAATTCGCGGCCTTCAGGTCCGGGCTATCCTGCTCATCGATGTATGTGACCTTCGCGTTGTCCTCGAGCACGACCAACGTGCGTGAATTGACGAAGGTGCCATCCTGATCCAAGTAACGGAAACCACCCAACGGAAGCTCGAGTTCGACCCCTTTGGGCACGAAGACGAAAAAGCCATTCTCCCAAAGCGCCGCGTTCAAGGCCGTGAACTTGTCCTCGTCGAGATGAGGGATTTTCTCGTGACGCTCAATCTGCGTCACGGTTGGAGCAGGATTCGCCGCGCCAACCACGCTGTACAAATGCTTGCGCACCAACTCCGGGTGCGACTCGAGCGCCGAACGCAAATCCGTGAAGATCACGCCTTTCGCCTCGAGTTCGGACGGGACATCCTTGAAAATCACGCTCGAGCCGGAAAGCACGATTCGACCCGCCGCGTCCGTGCTGGACAAACGATCCCGAATCTTGGCGGGCAGTGCGTCCAAACTCGAGACGGCCTGCACGGGTTGGGCTGGACTGAAATTCTCGGGTTTGAAGCGGCGCAAATTCGTGTACTTCCACGCCTCGACACTGGTGGTTGGCACTTTACGGTCGTTGTAGACCTCGAGGGCAGAAAGACGGGCCGCCTCGAGCCAGGGTGGTGAATTGAGGTTGGTGATGGAGTCGGGCGCGAATTGATTTGTTACTTGAGTCATTCAGTCTCCAAAAACTTATGGGTTCAATACTTGAGTAAATTCACAAGAACCAAGTTCTTTTTCTTTTCGTGTCAAAG
>JANOWZ010000770.1:0-2544 GCA_031418155.1 Deinococcales bacterium | reverse complement strand
CAAACTCGAGGGTCTCAACAAGATGGTCTCGAGTTTAGGTCGTGTCCATTGCTGACCACATCAGCTTCGATGGGTTAAAGTCATGATGCCCCAAAGGGCACATCATGGCTAACCTCGAACATTTACTGGTCACGGGCGGTTGCGGCTTTATCGGCAGCAATTTTGTCCATCACGTTCTGCAAAACCGTCCTGGAACGCGCATCACAGTGCTCGACAAAATGACGTATGCCGCCCGCCGGGAAAACCTGGCCGGACAACTCAGGCCGAATCATGACAAAACCGGAAACCTCGAGATCGTGGTTGGAGACATCGCCAACCTTGAATTGGTTCGGCATCTCGTTGCCAACCGCAAGATTGATACCATCATCAATTTCGCTGCCGAAACGCACGTGGACCGCAGCATCCTCAATCCGTTCGTCTTCAGCCAAACCAACCTGATCGGCACGCACACGCTGCTCGAGGTCGCCCGAGAGCACGGGCTTCGCTTCCATCAGATCAGCACCGATGAGGTTTATGGACACATCGCCGGGGACCGTCACAGCCTCGAAACCGATGTCTTACACCCGCGCAGCCCGTACAGCGCCAGCAAAGCCGCCGCCGACCTGCTGGCCATTTCGTACTTTGTGACGTTCGGCCTGCCAGTCACGATCACGCGGGGCAGCAACAACGTCGGGCCATTTCAGTACCTCGAGAAGGTCGTGCCGTTGTTCAGCACCAATGCACTTCTTGGACTGCCATTGCCGGTCTACGGTGACGGTCAGCAAATTCGGGATTATACGCACGTCATCGACCATTGCACCGGAGCGCTCGCCGTGCTCGAGAAGGGCACGGTTGGCGAGATTTACAACGTTGGCGCGGATGCAGCGATCACAAACCTCGAGATGATCGAATTGATCCTGGAAACCCTGAAAAAACCGCGCAACCTGATCCGGCACGTCACCGACCGGGCCGGACACGACGGGCGGTACAGCATCGCTGTGGGCAAACTTCGTTCCCTTGGTTGGCGACCAACGCACACGCCACAAGAGGCGGTATCTTCCGCTGCAACCTGGTATCTCGAGCACCCTGACTACTGGATGCCGGTGCGCGAAAGTGAAGGTTTCCAGGCCTACTACAACCGGCAGTACGGGCATCGACTCGAGACATCCAATTCCGCGGCGAGCGCATGATGCAAGACTCGAGTCAACTCAAAGGACTGATCCTCTCTGGCGGGCGCGGCACGCGCCTACAACCGTTCACACACACCCGGGCCAAACAACTGATGCCGATTGCCAACAAAGCCAACCTCGATTACGCGGTCGAAGATTTGACTCGGGCCGGAATTGTTGAAATCGGCGTGGTGGTCAGCCCAGAAACCGGCGATGCCGTCGCCGAACACCTCGGGGATGGAGGGCGGTTCGGGGCGAAATTCACGTTCATCCGACAGGATCAACCCGGTGGTCTCGCCCATGCCGTGCGCACCGCCAAGGACTTCCTCGGCTCGAGCGCCTTCGTGATGTACCTCGGCGATAACCTTCTGGACGGCGGCATCAACCACCTGCTCGGGCCGTGGCGTTCCGGTGAAGCTCAAGCCTGCATTCTCTTGACCAAAGTCAGCAACCCCTCGAGCTTCGGAGTTGCCGTGCGCGACGCGACGGGCCGCGTGATCAAACTCGTCGAGAAACCCAAAGAGTTCATCAGTGACCTGGCCTTGGTCGGCGTTTACCTGTTCACTTCCGAAATTCACGACGTGATCGCCAACCTCAAACCATCCGCCCGAGGCGAACTCGAGATCACCGATGCCATCCAGGGCCTCGTGGACCGGGGTCGAACCGTTCATGCCGAACAGGTCAAAGGCTGGTGGAAAGACACGGGTCGCCCAGAAGATTTGCTGGATGCCAACCGCCTGATCCTCTCAAGGCTTGAAGGAGACGTGCAAGGCCGTGTCGAAGGCTCGAGTTTGACCGGCGAGGTATTCGTTCACGCATCGGCATTGATTAAAAACTCCAAGATCCGTGGTCCGGTCAGCATTGCCGCAAATGCAATCATCGAGAACAGCTACATCGGCCCATACACCAGCATCGGAGCAAGCGCCCGTGTGATCTCGAGCGAGGTCGAGTACAGTATCCTGATCGAAGGTGCAAGCCTGGAAAACATCCCGAACCGTGTGGACTCGAGCATCCTTGGTGAACGGGCCAGCGTCACAGGATCACAACTCACGGCTAGCACCATTCAATTCTTTCTCGGCGACGGCTCGAGTGTCAAGTTATGATCGGCCAGCAATGATGGAGTTTAGATGATCGAACTGATCCCCGAAGCGCAAGCCAAACTCGAGTTTGAAAGCTATCCTCCCGAACGACAAATTGATGGCGTTTGGATCAACCCACTGCGCAAAAACCGCAGCGAAAACGGCTGGTTCATGGAATATGCCAGGCTCGGCAATGGAAGCGTGCAAAACACCCCCAGCGCACTCGAGGTGAAGCAACTCAGCGTTTCAAGCGCCGAACCCAACCGCATCAACGCCTTTCACATCCACACCAAACTCGAGCAGAACGAAATTTGGAC
>JANOWZ010000769.1:0-1789 GCA_031418155.1 Deinococcales bacterium | reverse complement strand
TCGCAGCAGCATCGAATCCGCCATCGGTCCTGGCACGGTTGCGCTCTGATGCACGATCAAACCATCTGGTGTCACTGCAATCTGCGTCTTCAATGCGTGCATTGATGATTTACCACTGAAAAACTTCCTGACTTTCTTTGGTCTTCCAACGGCTTTCTTACCGTTCTCCTGCTTCTTGGCCGCTTTGGGTTGCGCCCGTTCTTGCTCGGTCGCATCGACAATCACCGTCTCGAATTCTGGGAAGTTCTCGAGAAATTCTTTCAGGGTTCCAATCTTCTTGCGTTTGCTGGTGCTCCAACCTTCTCGAGGTTCACTGTCAGGTTTGGCTTGCAATGTTTTGGCTCTGATTGGTCCGGGTAGGGCTTGCTCGAGCACTGGCAAGATCAGTTGGATGTTGCGACAGACGTTGCTTCTGTTCAAGTCGAAGATGAGCCAGCCTAGAAATTCTTGGGTGCAGTATTGCCGCAGGTAGATCAGGGTCATCAGCACTTGCGCTGCTGGGTCGAGTTTGAAGTTTGGGCCTGCACCAATGGCTCGTTTGCGTTTCCGAATGTTCAACCGTGCGATTTCAGCTTCACCCCAGAGGGGTTCAAACGCTTCTACGATGGTGTCAAACTCGTCAGGTGTGACTCCAGTGAGGCGTTGGAATGCTGCGGGTCGTTTTTGGAGTTGGGCGGTGGTGAACATGATCTGATTTTGCCGGTTCAGACCTTATGACGCAACAGGTCTTCAGTAATTACTGTGTTCCAGCCTTGCTTCAGATCAGCATCATAAGTCAATGATGAACAAGTCCCTCGAATTTCACTGGCTACGTTGGCATAACTCCAGTTGACAAGTGTGGTGCCACTGGCGGGTGCTGTCGATCCAAAGAAGTAAATATCTGCATTTGAATGGGTGATTGTCCCGAGTAGCGAACCTGAATCCGACAAAACGGTGATGGCAGGGATCAAACCATTTTTGAAACCTGGCGTAACGGTCATTCCAGCGCAACCGCTGAACGCGCTTAACGTGGTTTCGTCAACCATGCTGGGTAAGTCCAAACGAAACTGACCAGTTGCGTCAATCTTGCTTTCGCCCAGTATCTTATAGCTTGGGTCTTGAATAAACCGAATCGCAATTTTTTGCACCCCGCGATTCCAGGCCTCCACTTTTCCACTGATACTGCTGATGCCGCTCGAGGTTTGAAATGGTTTAGGCGTTGAATCGACAATTGGCTCCGGTGTTGGTTGACAGGCTGCTAATCCAAAAAGGGCCATGATAAACAACGATTTTGAGACATTCATGTTTCTGTTTTACCACACCAAAAACCGATTCGATCATCTTTAACTCCGATTTGCGAACGCCACTTTAGTCCTGACCTGCACCTTGAGCGCCATCGCTTTTCGCCTTTACCCGCTCGAGGTTCGCCGCCATTGATCTTCCACTTTGATTTACGTTTGCAAAATTCAAAGTTTGCGCTACACTGATCGCAATGCGTTTCGCCTTCGCCAACAGGAAACTCGAGGCGCTTTACCTTGAGGGCAAAGGGGCACGCAAACTTCCTGAAGGGGTGTACTTCGCATTTTTGGACGCCATCGCAGTGATCACAGCAATTCAAGATGAACGCGAACTGTATGACCGTCCCGGCTTGCGCCCCGAACGGCTTTCGGGAAAACGCTCTGGCGAGAACAGCCTGCGTTTGAACAAGCAATTTCGTTTGATTTACAGCATCGAAACCGACACGGACGGCAACCTGATTTTGTTGTTGAACATCGAGGATTATCATTAACGAGGTTCCCATGACCAAGTA
>JANOWZ010000768.1:0-2583 GCA_031418155.1 Deinococcales bacterium | reverse complement strand
ATGGTCGCCGATGAACGCCCCATTGTGCTGTTTGACTTGTGTACCCGAAAGCTCGAGCAACGCAAGGTCGTGCTGCCCGGTGCCACCACCCTCGCCCGTTTGATCGTGCGGGTCCGTGAGCGTGTCTCGCAACGCCTGTACCATGACCTGTCCAAGCGTTTGACTGACAAGCAAAAGCAACACCTGAGCGACCTGCTCATCCCGCCAGAGGCGGGGCGTAGAACTCCGTTTGATCGGTTGCGCACCCCACCAACGCGCGTCTCAAGCCCTGCCCTGGTCGCGGCGCTCGAGCGGGTCGAAGCCATCCGTGATGTGGGTGTGAACGCAGTGAACCTCGAGGACGTGCCGGAAAGCCGGTTGAACGCGCTCTCAAAATACGCGCTGGTCGCCTGGGCGCAACAACTGGCAAAGCTTAACCTCGAACGCCGCCACGCCACCATGTTGGTGTTCGTGCAACACCTCGAGAAAAGCGCCACCGATGACGTTCTGGACGTGTTCGATTCGTTGATGGGTTCGCTCGGATTGAAGAGCGAACGCAAATGGAAGAAGGAACGCTTACGTGGCCTCAAAGACCTCGACTCGAGCGCCCTCCTGCTGCGCGATGCCGTGCGCGTGTTGTTCGACTCGAAAGTGGCAGACGTGAACGTGCGAAAAACCGTGTTCGCTCAATTCCCGGAGGCCCAGTTACTCGAGGCGGATTTGTTCGTTACCGAATTGGCCAGCCCACAGGGGGAAGAGGAACCGCAGGCGTGGCAGAACGCCACCAATGTGATCGCAAAATTCATCATCAAGCTGCTGACCATACTCGAGTTTGATGGCGCGTCCAGCGCAAAATCCCTACTCTCGGCGATCAAATGGTTGGTGCGCACCAGCGGAAAAGCCAAAGAATCATGGGGTGAGATTCCACAGGATTTCGTGCCGAAACGCTGGATGGCTGTGGTCTTTCCAAACGGGATGCTATACCGGCCCGCGTTCATGGTGTGTTTGGCGTTGCAACTCCAGCAGGCCATCAAACGCCGCGAGGTTTTTGTCACCCGCAGCCACCAGTATGGCGATCCTCGGGCGCGTCTTCTGCAAGGCGCGGAGTGGGAAGCAAAACGCGGCGACATCTGCCGCGCTTTGGGCCTGGCCCGTGAACCAAAATTCGAGGTTGAGCGGCTCAGCAAGTCGTTGCACATGGCGTATCAGCGTGTGATCAAACAACTCGAGTCGGATGAAACCATTCGACTCGAAGACGAAGATGGCATTCTCACACCGGTCGTTGCGTCCCTCGAGGCGTTGCCGGAATCATCGAGTTTCAAAAGCCTGGATGCAAACGTGTCCTCGCGCCTGCCCGAGATTGACCTTTCCGAACTGCTGCTCGAGGTGAACGCGGCCACCGAATTTTGCGACGCGATGCCAATGGCCAGCGAGGGCGAAACGAAACTCGATGATCTCGCCGTGAGCGTGTGTGCGGTGCTGGTTGCGCAAGCCTGCAACATCGGCTTGAAGGCCGTTGTTCAACTTGGCACTCCGGCTTTAAGCCTCAGTCGGCTCGCCTGGGTGCGACAGAATTACGTTCGATCCGACACGATTTTGCAGGCGAATACCAAACTGGTTGAGGCGCACTCGAAGCTGCCCATCGTGCGTCGTGCAATGCACGCGGGGCGTGACGTTGGGGTGGCGGTGAGGTGGCCAGCGCCGATGGTCTTCGCTTTGTGGTGCCAGTCAGAAGTATTTACGCAGGCTCGAACTCGAGGTACTTCGGGGCACAACGCGGCATCACGTACTACACGTTGACAAGCGATCAGTTCACCATGCTGCACGGCATCGTGGTGCCAGGAACGCTCCGCGATTCGATGTACATTCTGGCGACGTTGCTTGAGCAGCGCACCAGTCTCGAGCCGAAAGAAATCATGAGCGACACCGCCGGGTACAGCGACGTGGTGTTTGGATTGTTCCACCTGCTCGGCTACCAGTTCAGTCCACGCATCAAGGACGTGAGTGACTCGAGGTACTGGCGCGTTGACCGAGAGGCCGATTACGGCAAGCTCAACGAAATCTCAAGGCACAGGATCAACACGGGGTTGATCGCGCAGCACTGGGACGACATCCTACGGGTGGTTGGTTCGCTCAAACTGAACGCCGTGAAAGCCACCGAGGTGATGCGGGTGCTCGCAAAAGGCGGCAGCCTCTCAAGCTTGGGGAGGGCCATTGCGGAGGTGGGCCGGATTGCAAAGACGATGTACTTGCTCGAGTACGTCAGCAACGAAGCGTACCGGCGCAGGATTCACACGCAATTGAATCGTGGTGAATCCCGAGGACGAGTCGCTCGGGCCGTGTATCACGGTAATCGCGGTGAGGTGCGCGAGAAATATCGGGAGGGCATGGAAGATCAACTTGGAGCGTTAGGGTTCGTGGTGAACGCGATTGCGTTGTGGTCGGGTAGCCGGAGGGTATCACTACCCTCCAGCCCCCTAGGAACCGGACGTGCAAGTTTCCCCGCATCCGGCTCGAGCCTTCAAAACGCCCGTATAGGACGCAGTTTCCCCACAGTCAACCCTTGATCATGAACTTGCCTATGGCAATTGGCATGCAGCAACA
>JANOWZ010000767.1:0-3130 GCA_031418155.1 Deinococcales bacterium | reverse complement strand
GCCGCAGCCGACCACGGCAATGCGAATGGGTTCGGTCATGGGATTCCTTGGGTGGATCGATTGGAGCTCGAACTCGAGTCAATCAGATAGGGCGAATGGTGCTCGAGAAGATTTTTCTATCAAAATTTGTGCTCGAGAAATTTGAGGTCGGCCTCGAGATCAGCCTTTGAGTGCGCCCGCCATCATGCCTTTGATGATGCGTTCCTGACCAAAAATATACGCAATGATCATCGGCAGTGCGGTCATGGTCAGGACCGTCATGATCGCTGGAATGTTCGCCGAATACTGGCCTTGAAATTCCCAAATCGCCAGCGGCAGTGTGCGTTGCGAGGTGCTCGAGGTCAGGGTGTAGGCAAAGACGAATTCATTCCAGAGCATGACCGTGTTGTAAATCGCCATCGTCGCCATGCCGGGGCCGGTCAGTGGCAGGATGATCGCAAAAAAAGTTCGGGCGGGCGAGCAACCATCGACGCGGGCGGCATCGTCGAGTTCTCGAGGAATCTGACGCACGAATTCGGTCAGCATGAAAATGCTCACGGGTAAACTGAAGGCCACGTAAGGCCCGACGAGTGCCCATGGTGTGTCGTAAAGACCAAGCTTGGTGGTCAGTGAATACACCGGAATCAAGGTCACGTGAACCGGTACGGCCAAGCCCGCAACGATCAACCCGAACAAGGTTTGCGCCGGACGGTACGGCAACCGCGCAAAGACGTAGGCCGCCATCGCGCTCAGCAGCAAGATCAGCCCAACCGAGATCGAAACGACCAACAGGCTGTTGAGCACGTAGCGAAAAAATCCACCAGAAAAAACCGCGATGTAATTGTCGATGCTCGGTTTGACCGGCAAGGCCCAGACCGGGTTCGTGTACGTCTCGAGTGAACCTTTGAAACTGCTTGAGACCATGAACCAGAACGGGAAGAACGTCAGGACCAGCCAGATGATGGCGAGCAACCAGACGACGGGATGGAAGCGGGTGCGGGTCATGCTATGCCTCCGTTTGAAAGCGTCGGGTCAGCGTCAAGACGATGCCAGAGATCGCCAGCACCACCAGGATCAAGGCCACCGCGACGGTGCTGCCGTACCCGAAGTTGAACGACGCGAACGCCTGCTTGTACATGTAGGTCGCCATCAGTTCGGTCGAACCGCTCGGGCCACCGCCGGTCAGCACATAGATCAGGTCAAAGTAACGCAGGCTGCCGATCAAGGAGAGCACCGCCGAGGTGCGAATCGTGCCTTGCAGCATCGGCAGGACAATGCGCCAAAAGAATTGATTCTCGGTCGCACCATCGATCAGGGCCGCATCGTGCAGTTCGCCGGGAATCGAGGCGAGGGCCGCCTGAAAGATCAGCATGTAAAACGGAATGAACTGCCAGCAGATCACGGCGAGCACCGCGTAGAGGGCGATGTTCGGATCGCCCAACCAGCTTTTGGCGAGCACTCCCAGGCCAACACCGTTCAGGACGGCGTTCAATATTCCGAAGTTCGGATCGTAAATGTACTTGAACAAAAAACCGATGGCGACGCTCGAGATCAAGAGGGGCATGAAGTACGAAAGTTTGAAAATCCGAAAGTACCGTCCACCTTTGTCGAGCAGCACCGCCAGTGCGAGCGCCATCGGCAATTGCACGATGATCGAGAGCACGGCCAAGATCAGGTTGTTGCTTAATGCCTTCCAGAACACCCCGTCTTGCAATAACCTGGCCCAGTTGCTCCAGCCGACGTAGACTTGCGATTTGCCCAGGCCCGTCCATTGCGTGAAGCTCAAACGGGTGGACTCGAGGATCGGCCAGACGACGAAGACGCACAACAGCAGCACGGTTGGCGCGAGGAACAGGATCGCGGTCACGGCGTACTCGTCGATGGCTTTGCGTTTCGCTGGCGTGTTGATGGCTTGAGTCATGGTGTCTGGGTGGAGCCCCGTCACCGTGCGGTGATCTGGTGACGGGGCTCCACACTCCCTTCGGGTTGACTGGCTGGCCTTACAGATTGGCTTTACAGGTTTACTTGCCCATCACGCGCTTGGCGGTCTCTTCCATCGTCTGTGCGGCCTGCTCGGGTGTGATCGTTAAGCCCATCAGGGCTTGGGTGGTGTCCTTGTGCGCCTCGCCCAATTCTGGTGGCAGGTATTGGTCGTACCAGAGTTGCGTGCCTGGGGCGTTGGCGACGAGATCGACGATGTTCTTGAGGTCCGGGTCTTTTGGCGTGAAGCCCTTGACCGGTGGAATCCGTCCGGCCTCACCGCGCTCGAGAACGGCCTTGTCATCAATCAGGTATTTGATCATTTCAAAGGCTTCTTTGGGGTACTTGCAACTGCTCGAGATGCTGTAGTAATTGTCGCCGACCGTGCCGACCACGTTGCCTGCCGTGCCAGCCCGTGTGACTGGGAAGGGGAAGATGCCGGATTTTTTGAGGAATTCTGGATTCTCGCTGCTCATGATCGAGGTGCTCCAGTTGCCCATCAATTCCATTGCGGCCTTGTCCGCGTACAACAAGGCTCGAGATTGACCGCTGTCGTAATCGAGGCCGTTGAAGCCTTCGTTGAAGTACCCGGCCTTGACCCAATCTTGCAGCATCTTGCCTGCCCGAATGAAGACGGGATTCTGGAAGCTGCCGCCCTTGGCTCGGGTCGCGGCGCTCACAAACGCTTTGGCTCCGCCGAGGCGATCCACCATGTACATGAAATACATCGAGCCTGTCCATTTACTCTTGTTCGCCAGCGAGAACGGCGTGATGCCGTTCGCCTTGAGCTTTTTGGCGGCGGCGACCAGTTCGTTCAAGGTTTGTGGTTCTTTGATCCCGAGCTTGGTGAACATGGCCTTGTTGTAATAGAACACCGACACGGCAACGTTCTCGACGGGCACGCCATAAATCTTCTTGTCGAAGGTGATCGCGCTGAACGCGGCATTCAAGAAACGGTTTTTGTAACCACCCTCGTTCAGCATGGCTGTCAGATCGATGATCTGGTTGGCCTTGACGTACTCGTACAGTGGGCCTCCGCCCCAGCTTGGGAAGATGCACGGGGCTTCGCCCGCACCGACCGCGACCTTGATCTTGGTTTTGAAGGCATCGTTTTGCAGGGGCACCACCTGAACGTTGACGTCCGGGTTGGCAGCCATGTAGCGATCCACCT
>JANOWZ010000766.1:0-3987 GCA_031418155.1 Deinococcales bacterium | reverse complement strand
TTCTCAAGAAATCCCCGAGTGATACGGGTGACAAACAGTGGCCCACCAGGTCGAAACTTGGTCCCCAAGATTTCGACAAGAAAGACATCGGCAACAATTGACGAATTTCGCTTTTGAAATTCTCAATCATTGCCGAAGCCACTGTAAGTCCGAATCACCTGCAAGCTGATGCTTGGATTGCTGAGCCGCTGCTCGAAGCGCAGGCCACGATCCATGAATTGCCTGACCAAATCCCATTTTTGTTGGTCTGGGAGTGAGGGCTACAAAGTGTCCAACTCATCTTCGGATTCAACAGGAACAATCTCGAGTTTGATTGGTTTGGCAATCATGTGTTCAGAATACTTGATTGCGGCTCGAGGATTTCCTTTTGGTCTCAATTGTTTTACTCGAGTCCCCCATCCCAAAGCCGAGCATTTTTGAACTTTGCCTCAAATTCGGGTGCGGCCCTAGATTGGGACCAGGACCTGAAGTTCAAAGTGGAAAGATAAAGCTCGAGCCTGACGCACTTTCCACCTTCCACTTTTCACTGCTTTTTCTCCAACCCCGATCGCTCCATTTCGCGGCTGCCCCCTCAAATTCTTGTAACGATTGTGTAAGACCGCTTGCGCTATCGTACTTACAAGACGGACGGGAAGCGATTCGCGCAAGCGAAAGCCCTGCGAGCAACACGCGAAGGAAGCCTCCTCCTGGTGCGTGTGACCGGATGCGGAACGGTCGCTTACAGGGATAGCCCACACCGTCAATCATGAATGAGCGGCCCGGGACCTCCCTCCCTCGGGCCGCTCTTCGTTGCTCGAGGCACAGGCACTGAAATCCTTTGGGCGTTACAATGCCGTTGATGTCAAACTCCCAAGATTTTCTTGCAATCAACACGCTGCGAGCGCTCGCCCTCGATTCGATTGCCACGGCCAAGGAGGGGCATCCGGGCGGTCCGCTCGGCATGGCCCCGATGGCCTATGTGCTGTGGTCGAAGTTCTTGCGGTTTAACCCGAAGAATTCGCACTGGTCGAACCGGGATCGGTTCGTGCTTTCGGCGGGGCACGCGAGCATGCTCTTGTACGGCGCACTGCACCTTTCGGGCTTTGATTTGTCGCTCGAGGATTTGAAGCAATTTCGCGCTTGGGGCTCAAGAACACCTGGACACCCAGAGTTTGGTCACGCCCCCGGCGTGGAAACCACGACGGGTCCACTCGGGCAGGGTTTTGCAAACGCGGTCGGCATGGCGCTCGCCGAGGCGCACTTGAGCGCTCGGTACAACCAACCGGGTCATGCAGTCATCGATCATTTCACATATGGAATCTGCTCGGATGGTGATTTGCAGGAGGGCATCTCGCACGAGGCGGCAAGCTTTGCGGGGCATTTGGGTTTGGGCAAGCTGGTGATGTTGTATGACGACAATCACATTCAATTGGATGGTCCAACCGAATGGGCGTTTTCCGAAAACATCCCAAAGCGCTTCGAGGCGTATGGCTGGCACGTGCAAACCGTGGCGAACGGCGACACGGATCTCGATGGGATCGAGGCAGCAATCCGGACTGCGCAACTCGAGACGGGCAAACCGAGTCTGATCTGCGTGAAAACCACGATTGGCTACGGAATGCCGAAGCAGGGCACAGCGGACGTTCACGGCAAAGCCCCGAGCTTGGAGGATGTGATCTCGACGAAAGCCAAACTCGAGTACCCGAGCCCGGACGCATTGAATACAGAACCGTTCTTTGTTGCGGCAGACGGTGCGAAACCTTGGGCCGATGCGGGCGCTCGAGGCGCGGCACTCGAGGAAGGCTGGCAATCCGTGTTCGAGGCGTATCAGAAGCAATTTCCAGAACTGGCCGCAGAGCTCTTAGGGATTCTCGAGGGCAAGCTTCCGGCGAATGCGTTCTCGAGCCTGCCGAATTACGATCCTTACGGCAAGCCCGTTCGCACCCGCAACGCGAATGGGGATTGCATCAATGCGCTCGCGCCGAACATTCCGGCCTTGATGGGTGGATCAGCGGACCTCTCCGGCTCGAACATGACGATCTTCAAAGGCAGTGGCGCGATCAAACCGCACGATTTCGCGGGCCGCAACGTGCATTTCGGGGTGCGCGAGCACGCAATGGCAGCAATCGGGAATGGCTTGGTGCTCTCGGGTTTGCGGCCTTATGTGGCAACGTTTTTCACCTTCAGCGATTACATGAAAAACTCGATTCGCCTCGCGGCCCTGATGGGCATTCCAACGATTTTTGTGTTCACGCACGACAGCATCGGGGTCGGCACGGACGGCCCAACACACCAGCCAATCGAACACCTGGCGGGCCTGCGTGCCATACCGAACCTCTGCGTGTTGCGTCCCGCCGATGCGAACGAAAGCGCGACCGCCTGGAAACTTGCACTCGAGCGCACCGATGGCCCAACGGCTCTGGTCTTCACCCGTCAGGACGTGCCGGTGCTCGAATCCAACCCGGAAGGCGTGGCCCGTGGCGCGTACATCATGGCGGACAGCGACGGAACGCCAGATGTGATCTTGATTGCCACCGGCAGCGAGGTTTCACTCGCCTTGGATGCCAAAACCGCACTCGAGGCACAGGGCAAGCAGGCACGAGTGGTCAGTGCACCAAGCTGGGACATTTTTGCCAAGCAGGACAAGACGTACCGTGAAAGCGTGCTACCCTCAAGTGTCAAAGCCCGAGTTGGCATCGAGGCGGGCTCGAGTCTCGGTTGGGAACGCTTCGTTGGTTTGGATGGCGCAACGGTTTGCCTGGACCGTTTCGGCGCGAGCGCCCCAGATGCAATTGTCTTCGAGAAACTCGGCTTCACGGTTGAAAATGTGGTCAAACACGTGCTCGAGGTGATGTGACAGACTCAGATCATCTCGAGCTTCCGATCCTCGAAATTGAGCGTGAAGATGGTGAACAGGCGTTGCTCGATCATCACTTGACCGATGACGAACGGCACCTGTTCACCCTGATGGACTCGAGCACCATTCAAATTCCAGAGGATTCCGAACTCGAGGCATTCCATGCGATTGTTGGACAGATTGGAGTGCATTACGGTTTGACTCGAGCGCAGGGGATTGCCTTGTGGACTCGGATCACGTTTGGCCTGTTCGAGGCATGAGGATGTCGAAGTCTTACCGACCTACGATGCGATCAATTGCTAGCAATGGCGATACAGGAAAATGCAACCCGTGCTTCGGTTGGCACACCAAATCGGGCAGTACGTCGTGCCGGTAAACCGGCAGGAAAATGTTTGATGTACTCCCGATTGCATTCCTCGTAATCATTTGGATCGGTAATCAACATCGTCACCTGAACCACCTGCTCGAGGCTCGATCCGGCCTCTATCAGGATGCGCTCGATCAGTTTCAGGGCGTTGCGAACCTCATCGCTTGCAGTTGCGCCACGATCGACGCCCTGTGCTAGATCGTGTGGTGCGGCGTGCCCGGAGACGAACACCAAACCACCCGCTCGAGTGGCGCGACTGAATGGACGGCTCGAGCCAGATTCCGGTTGGTCAAAGAATTCGATCATGGTTGCATTCTATGACCGATACAATCTGTGATGAATCAGCGAGCGGCCTGCAAGCCTCGGGCCATATTGCTGGGCAAGTCTTCGAGCTTGCCGTGCAAAACCACAATTCGCATTCCGCGTCCGCGCAAAGTGACGTGATCGTTCCAGCGTGCATCGTGCTCGAGGTTGGCGGTGAAGTGCTCGCTACCGCCGACGCCGCTGACGAAATCCAGGGCGACATGAATATTCGGCAGGACAACAAGTCCATTCTGTTCTTCGTTGCTGGTGTTACTGCCTTCGTTTTCGTCGTGGCGTTTGGCAACCTCCAACGCGAGCGTGACCGGATCGAGCGACAGGCTGTGCTCGGCGGCGAGTTGCCCGGTCATGAAGCGGAAGCGACCGTGCTCGAGCGCCAAAGTGTGCATCACGGCTTCATTCCCGGTCAGGTTCGGGTGTTCGACGTGAACGATGCGTCCGGTGTGCAGGAACAGGCGCATCT
>JANOWZ010000765.1:0-19206 GCA_031418155.1 Deinococcales bacterium | reverse complement strand
ATGGTTTCGCGTAACCCTGGACCGAAAATATGCCGGACTTTACCCTCGAGAATATAGAGGATCACCTCGAACTCGACGTGAATGTGCGAGAAGGCGACCGCTCCGGGTGGCACCGTGGCGATGTTCATGGACAACGCCTGGGTTCCGGCGTTTTTGCCGGATATCCCCTGTTTGTAATGGATGCCGTTCCAACGCCGGTTCGCGCCGCCGCCGCGCACGACCTTGATGCCGTTGGCATCCTCGACGAAACCGGGTGAAACTTGCGAGCCCTCGAGCGTGGGCAGGTCGCCAGCGCGACCACCCTCATACGGCGTATTTTCAGCCATGAATTGTGCCTCCTGGCATCAGTCTACAGATTTCACGGTCGAGGTGAGTGTCAGGGTTCGGGTTCACTTCGCCCAGAGGTCCACGTTCGCTGTCGCCGCCAAATCAACCACGGTCAGCGCGAGCCGGTGCTGCGATTGAGCCAGCGCAAGCTGTGCCGACTCGAGCCCAATCTGCGCCTGCAAAACCGCCAGTTTCGAGACGAGCCCTTTGGCGAACCGCGCCTGCTGAGCGCTCAAATCCTCTTTTGCCACAGTCATGCTGCGTTCCCGAACCGGGATCGCCTTTTGCGAGGCCGTGTACGCATCCCAGGCCGCCGAGAGTGTCGTCTTGGCGTTCGAGCGGGCATCCTCAAGATTTCGTTGCGCATTGGTGAACGAGGTCTTCGCATTTTGCACATCGACACTGGCCGTGAATTCGTTGTCTTTGATCTCGAGGTCGAGTTTCGCCCGATCCA
Source organism: Deinococcales bacterium (assembly GCA_031418155.1). GTDB lineage: Bacteria > Deinococcota > Deinococci > Deinococcales > JAAFIG01 > JANOWZ01. The sequence continues at coordinate 18,425 of JANOWZ010000765.1, read as the reverse complement.
ACCCACCTTTGGCGATCACCACACGCGGTTGATTTTCGAGTCCAGCCTCGAGCGCCGCCCGTTGCGGTTTCGGGGTGGACTCGAGCGCAACATTCGCGGCGGGCAGTTCTCCAAGCCTGGTTCGCAAGTTCGCGGTGGCGGCCTCAAGATCGGCGCTGGCGTTTTCCTGATCGGTGTCAGCGCTGCGGTCTTCGGCCTCGGCGCGGTTGACCTCAATCTGATTGATCGCGCCGGATTTGAAACGTACCTTCGCGGCGTTTAAATTCGCCTGCGCCAGCGTATTTTTGAGCTTGGCGACATCCAGCAAATCTTTGGCCTCGATCCAGGTGAACAAATCCCGGCTGACATTGCGCCGAACATCCAAATTGCTGGCCGTTAAATTCACGCGGGCGGTGTCGAAACCAATCTGCGCCTCGAGCAATTCGGGTTTGATCGCCAACGGATCGGATTTGACACGCTCGAGTTTTTCGCTGGCAGTTTTGAATTCGCTTTTCGCAAGGCTGTACGGCACGCTGCGCTCGAGCGCCTGCGCGATCATTTTGGCCGGAGTTTGGGCCAATGCCAACGAAACCAGTGCGAACGAGGCCAGCGAAAGGGCGAAAGCGAGGATCGGTTTGAACTGAATACGTGTCATTGCGCCTCCAAAGGCTGGTTGATCGCTTCGTACACCTCGAGCGTGGCGTTGTCGAGTTCCGCCTGTGCCGCGTACAACCCTTCACGGGCTTTGCCGAGTTCGGATTCTGCCCGTTTGACATCCAGGCTCGAGAGAACACCCGCCGCGAGACGTTGCTTGGCACGCTCAAGGTTCTGGGTGCTCAGGTCAAGGTTTCTTTGGCTCAGGGTCAGGCCAGAACGTGACAGGACGAGCGCGGCGCGTTTCGCGGCGACATCGGCCTTCGCGGCCAGGATCGCCGCTTGGAGCGAACTGCGGGCCGCATTGACGCTGATCTCCAGTGCCCCGAGCGCCCCGATTTTTCCCGGCTCGAGCGGAATTACCAGGCTGACCCCAAACTTCCATGAGGTCGAATCCGTGCCCAGTCCGGGTGTCGGTGATACGAATGAAACGCTCGCCGCAAGGTCCGAGTTGACCTGCCCATTCAGGCTGCCGCTCGAGCCGCTGATTCCGCCGTCCAAATTGAGTTTTGGAAAGAGTGCCTGCCGACCACGATTCAAATCCAAATCGGCCTGCACCAGTACGGCCCGCGCCTCGAACAAGTCTTCTCGGGCCTCGAGATTCACGGCCTCTGGTGGAGCGGGAAGCGTCGACCATTCTGGCGCACTCGGGCCGTTCAAACCAAGCACCGCCTCGAGTTGCAATCGCGCACCCTCGAGCCTTGTGTTCGCTCGGGCCTCGTCCAGTTTGGCCGTCTCGAGCGAGATTCGGGCGGTTTCACGGTCGCCCGCGTTGATCGCGCCAGCATTCAATCTTGATTCACTCGCTTTGTCTTGCAATTCAGCAAGTTCACGCGCGGTGATCGCGCTCAAGAGCCCAATCTCGGCGCGTCGCAAGCCATGCCAGAGCGACACCGCATTCTTGCCCGCACGACCTCGAGCGGCGAGGGCGACACGTCGCGCCCGTTCGACGTTGAGGCCCGCTGTGACGCGGTTCGCTCCGGCCTCACCGAACAGTCCGGCGTAACTGATTTGCAGGCCGTAGGTCCAATCGCCTTTGATCGCATCCCGTCCCGGCGGTTTCGGATCGACCCCATTCCAGGCGTACCCAGCGTTCGCGCTGCCCGAGATCGGCAATCCCGCCGCGCTCGCCTGGGCCTCACTTGCGGCGACTCGAGCCTGTGCCGCCAAGACGCTCGCGCTTGATCTTACCGCCTCGAGCGCCTGAGTTCGCGTCAGGGCAGCCTGGGCCAAAACGACGGCGCTTGTAAGAACTATTCCGACCAGCAATCGGGTCACGCGAAGCTCGAGTCCAGCAAATCCTAAGGATTTCATTCGTACCTCAGGGCTTCAATCGGATCGAGTTTGGCGGCTCGAGCGGCGGGCCAAACACCGAAGAACAGCCCGATCAGGACGCTGACACCGAGCGCCAGAAACACCGTGCCGGGATTCAGGATGAAGACCTTAAAGAAAGGCACAACGAGTACCGCCACTTGCAGGACCACGATTGCCAGCAGCACACCCATGATGCCGCCGGTCAGGGTCAGCACGACCGCCTCGATCAAGAATTGCTGTCGCACCTGCGCGGAGGTCGCACCGAGCGCCTTGCGCAAACCGATCTCGCGGGTGCGTTCGGTCACACTCACGAGCATGATGTTCATGATGCCGATGCCACCGACCAGCAACGACAATGCCGCGGTCGAGGCGAGCAACGCCTGCAACGCGAGCGTGATGTTTTGCAGCAAACTTTGGAAGCTTTCGGCACTTTGCACCTGGAACTTGCCAACCCCGTAACGGGACTCGAGCAGGCGTTGCACCTGGTCCTGAACCCGTTGCGATGACGCGCCGGGTTTGAGCATCAATTGCGCGAAATCGTACTCGTTGCGCGTCAAGTACGGCATGACCTGCCAAGCGAAACGGTTCGGAATGTAAATCGTGCCGCCGCCGAAACCGCCGAACAATCCGGGCGGCGGCTCGAGCACACCGACGACGGTAACATCGACGCGATCCCCGGCAATGTACAGGCGCAAGTTCTGCCCGACCGGGTTGCGCGATTTGAAAATGTCCTGCGCCGCCTTGTTGTTCAGCACCGCGACGCTCAGGCCAGCGTTCGCCTCTGCATCAGAGAAGAAGCGACCCCGAGCAATCTTGGAGGTCGGATCGAGCCTCGGAAGATCACCAGGCGAGCCATTCAAACCAATATTGCGCCGTTCACCGGGTTTGACCTCGTATTCGGCGTTGGCGGAGACCTGTGCGATCACGCTCACCGGCAGTCCCGAAAGCGCCTGAATGTCGGCATCGGTGATGCGTTTGTAACTCGAGACACCAGTATTATTGAAATCAGGTTGCACGAACAAGCTGCGGCCCGCGACGCTCTCGAGGTCGCGCGAGATTGAGGCGTTCGCCATCTCGCCCAAACTGACCATCGAGGTCACGGCGAAGACACCGATGATGATACCCAAGAGCGCCAGGAAGGAACGAAGGCGGTTGCCCCAGAGCGCCTCGAACGCCATGCGCACATTCTCGAGCGGGTTCATCGCGCCATCGACCTTGGCTCGGGCAGGTTTAGCGGACAGACTTGAGGCGCGACTCATGCTGCCCCCAATACCTTTGCGGTGTCTTCGACAATCAGGCCATCTCGCAATCGGATCGTGCGCCGCGCCCGAGCACCGACATCCGCCTCGTGCGTCACCACAATGATCGTCTTTCCAGAACGGTGCAAACTTGAGAACAATTCCAAAATGTCCTCGGTGCTTTGCGAGTCAAGCGCCCCGGTCGGTTCATCCGCCAGCAAAATGTCCGGTTCCTGCACCAACGCCCGAGCGATGGCGACACGCTGTTTTTGCCCACCCGAAAGTTCCGCCGGGTAATGCGTCATGCGGTCGCCCAGCCCGACGCTCTCGAGCGCGGCCTTCGCCCGTTTGATGCGCTCGCCCGCACCAAGTCCGCGATAGACGAGCGGCAAGGCGACGTTCATCAGGGCCGTCAAGCGTGGCAGCAGGAAAAACGCCTGAAAGACAAAGCCAATCCGGTTGTTGCGCACCCGAGCCAATTCCGCCTCGGACAGTCCCGAAACCTGATCGCCAGAGAGTTGATACGTGCCTTGGGTTGGCGAATCGAGCATTCCGATCACGTGCATTAAGGTGCTTTTGCCCGAACCGGACGGCCCCATGATCGCCACGTAATCGCCGGACGCAATCTCGAGGCTGACCCCGCGCAGGGCGTGAACCTCAACGGTGCGTGTCCCGGAACCCGAGTGGTACGTCTTGTGAATCCCGCGCATCTCGACGACGTTCCGACCAGACGGATTCACGGCTTGACCTCCCCCGGTTTGACCTCTGGCGGCAAGCGAACTCGAGCACCATCGCTCAGGCCATCCGGGGCCAAACTGACCAGTTGCGCTCCGGCCTCGAGCCCCTGAATCGCGGCCAGCGTCAGGTTGCGGGCCAGCACCTTTACATCCCGGCGTTTGACGCTCAAGGATTCGGGTTTCCCGTCCTCAGATTTCTTTGATTCAATCACCCAGACAGAAAATGTCTTGTTCTCTTCGATCAGTGTCTCGAGTGGAACCATCACGGCATTGGCAATCCTGAGCGTCGTGATCCGGGCCGTCGCGGTCAGACCGGGACGCGCCAGCGCTCGCGCATCGCTCGAGAGGAACCGCAGGACCACCGGTAAAATGGCGCTGCCACCCTGCCCTTGAACCTCGCCTTGCGCCCCGAGCCGTTCGACTTTCCCCTCGAGAATCTTGCCCTGCGCGGCATCGAGTTCGATCCTGGCGGGCTGTCCGGGTTTGACCAGGCCCGCATCGGCCTCAGACAATCGCGCCCGAACGGTCAAGGTCGCATCCTCGATCAAACGCACAGAACCCGTGCCAGATTCCGTGCCGGTCAAGTAATCGATTTTGGCAACCGTACCATCGACCGGCGCACGCAATTGCGATTGCAAAATGCCACGCTCGAGGCTGCGAATTTCCGAATTTCGGGCCGCGAGTTGCGCCTCAAGATCGCTGCGCGAGCCCGTGGTCTGTGCCGCCAGCACCCGCAATTGGGAATCGAGGTCCGTCACGGCACGCACTGCATCATCGACCTCTTGCCGTGAGGACGCACCGACGGCGAACAGCTTCCGCGCCAACTCGAGCTTTGAACGCGCCGCATTCAAATTAGATATGGCCTTGGCACGGTTCGCATCCGCCTCGCTCGAGCCGGTCTGCAAACGCACTTGAACCGCCGCCAGGTTTTCACGGGCCGAGACCAGCTTGCTCGAGTCGTCCGCCGTGTCCAATTCTGCCAGCAACGCCCCAGAACGCACCGCAGCGCCCTCTTGAACCGAGACCCGAGCAACCCGGCCCGGACGCGGGAAGTTCAAGGCGTACACCCGAGCCTCAATGTTGCCGGTCGCCTTCGATTCACGCACGAACTCGCCCGAAACCGCCTTGGCCGCCGTGACCTCAACTGCCGGAGCCTCTCGAGAACGCCCAAACGTCAGAAATCCGGCCACGCCGAGCAGAATCAAAACCAATGGAATCCAGAAGTATTTTCTAAGCACACCCATGCGCACCCCGTTTAAGCCTCAACGCTTCAATCCCTGAGTACGTGACTGGACCCGAGAAAGTTTCGATGTCTCGAGCAACCTTATCGATTGGACTTGGCACGATCACGCCAAGCCCGAGACTTTTTCGGCGGCATCAAAATCCAACGCGGTCAAACCGCCCGCACTGTGGGTCACGAACGCCACCCGAACCTTCTTCCAGCCAATCTCGAGCGAGTCCGGGTGATGGTCCAATTTTTCGGCCAGCATTGCGACCTTGATGGCAAACGCCACACCATCGGCGTAACTCGAGCACTTGAAGACACGTTCGAGCAATCCGTTGTTAACCACCCATTCGGGCAGGCTGCGGATGCGGGATTGAATCTCAGATTCTGTGAGGGCATTCATGTTTGAAGTCTACCGGCGTGCACCAATTTCAATTGCGCGTTGCGTGAAGATTTGTCGAAGGCAACAAAAAACTCGAGCCCAGGAGAAAGTCCTGGGCTCGAGCATGAACTGTGTTGGTTTACTTGTAGGTGATCACGAGGACGGGTTGCTTGCCGGTGACACCCTTGCCGTAGATGCGAACCGAGTTGTCTTTGTTCGTGTTGCCGATGATGAAGGCATCATCACCATAATTTAAAGCCGTGCCGGTGAACGCACCATCAAAGTTCTTTGGGAAGCGGAAGCGCAGGTCAACGTTGCGGGTTCCAGCAGCGCCGACTTTTGACACAACCAAGCTGGTGACATCGACTACGACCGTGCCGTTATCCACACCATAGGCTGAGGCGACTGCAATTTTGCCGGTTGCTGGAACGGCGACTCCACCGAAGTCACTGGTGCCGTCGAGTGCTGGACCGAAATCCGCACCCTCGAGAAACAGGGCATCGGGGGCGGCATTCAGGACCGTGAATGGGTTTTTTTGCTGGCTGAAGTAGGTCAAAGTCAGCTTGGCGTCTGAAACCGTGGCGGTGGCTGGAATGGACGCTGGGATCGAGAAGCGCAACGCACCACGGGCCGTACCGTCGGTGCCGGTGCCCATGCGGAATCGCACAAGTTGCGGGTTGGCATCGGTCACGCTGCTGTCAATGAAGGACTTACCAGGAGCGGTGGCGGCTTTAGGGGGTGCAACGACAGCGGCAGCACCGTTCAGGTCATCAAACAGGGTTCCGCTCGCCTCAAGCACACCGTTTGCAGTCAACGAACCAACAACGATATCCTTGGTGGTGAAGGTGTAATTTCCGGCGGCGGCGAGGGGGTTGCCCGCTTTGTCCTTGACAACCGTGGCAACCTGGAAATCGTATTTTTGCTTTGCGACAAGCGCACCGATGGTGACACTGTAGGTTTTGTTACCGTTGCTCCACACTGGGGCGGTGATCGCTGGTGCAGGGGTCGGGGCGGTGAATTTGATCACGTTTGCGGTGATGCTCGAGTCCATTTCCTCGTTGAATGTGACCGAGATTTTGTTGGTTGCTTTGTCAACCAGGGTTCCGGTTGGTGAAACGCTCTCAACTTTTGGCGCGGTGGTGTCAACCACGGGTTGTTCTGTTGGGCAGGCAACAAGTACAGCAGCAAGTGCAAGTGCTGGAAGTCCAAATTTTGCGGCGATGGAAAGATTCATGCTTCCTCCGTAATAGAACTGCCCACTCTTGGGCGGTTCTTGGTTGTGAACACCCCCCGGTTTTAACTCGAGACGCTCGAGTCTGAGGTGTTCGGGCGTAAGTCCCAGGACGGTTGTACCGGTTGCATCTTAAAGCCTCGTTAAGCAACGTGCTTGAATTTCTCGAGCATGAAGCTTATATTAAGCGCTGGTGTTGGTCCTCGAATTTCTTCGGGGTGGGTCTTCGTGACCCACCCCGATTTCTTGCCCAGGCGGGGGATTTGGCTTCGAGGATCGGAAGTTTTAGGGCCAGTCCGGGTTTTCGGCGGGTTGCAAGTTAGATTTGGAGGTGAAATGGACATTGAATCTATCGCACGTGAGGTCCTCGAACCCTTGGGTTACGAGGTGCTCGAGGTCATCTCGAATGTCGGGCGTGGCAGCACAACCTTAACGATTCGGATTGATCGGCTGGATGAAAAGCCGGTGGCCGTGGAGGATTTGGCAAGGGCGAGCCGGGTGTTGGGCCTCGAGTTGGACCGTTTGGACCCGATTCAGGGCGAGTATTTGTTGGAATTGGAATCACCTGGTCCGAAACGTCCTCTCACTACCAAGCGCCATTTTGAACGCATGAGTGGTTTGAAAATCAAGGTCAAGCGTTTGGCCGCCACCGTGATCGGCAAGATTCTCGAGGTTTCAGATACATCGGTATTGCTCGAGTTGGATGGCGGGGTTCAGGAATCGGTTGCGCTCGAGGGGATTCGGGCAAACCTGGCGGAATGGCCGAACGAACACAGGTAAAAACCGAGGTTAAAGCTCAAAGTTGAAAGGTTAAAGAAAAGGCTCGAGGTCACGGAACTTATTGGTTTTACTTTCAGCTTTTACCTTTTCACTTTCACCTAGCTCTTAAGGGGGTTTAGCAATGGACAGGGATCAACAACGGGAATTTGTTCAGGCACTCGAGGATTTGGCGGTCGCCAGGGGCATGGACAAGATGCAACTCATCACGGCCTTCGAGGAGGCGTTACAGCAGGCATACGGGCGCAACATCGAACCGGACAAGCGGGTTGAGGTGCACTTGGATGCCGAACGTGGCGAACTCGAGGTTCTGATTATCAAGGAAGTCGTCGAGAAGGTCGAGGATGAGCACAAGCAGATCTCCTTGGCGGACGCGCTCGAATTGGATAAGGATGTCGAGTTGGGCATGGAGATGGAGTTTCCTGTGCCGCCGGAGAATTTCTCACGGATTGCGATTCAGACGACCAAGCAGGTTGTGACGCAGAAGATGCGCGAGGCGGAACGCAACATTGTCTTCAACGAGTACAAGGACCGCGAGGGTGAGGTTCTGACGGCGCAGGTGGCGCGTCACGACAACAAAGGCAACGTTTTTGTCGAATTGGGCCGTGGCGAGGCGATCATGCCGCCAAAAGAACAGATTCCGGGCGAGAAATTGCCGATTGGTCAGCGCACCAAGATTTATTTGAAAGAGGTTGCGCAGTCGGCTCGAGGACCAAGTATTTTGGCTTCACGGGCCGCACCGGAATTGCTGCTGCACCTGATGAAACAGGAAATCCCCGAAGTTTCTGATGGCACGGTCGAAATCAAGTCAATTGCGCGTGAAGCCGGTCAACGCAGCAAGATCGCGGTTTTCTCGAGGAATTCCAACGTCGATCCGATTGGGGCTTGCATCGGTCATCGTGGCAACCGCATTCAGGCGGTCACGGGTGAGATCGGGCGCGAACGGGTCGATGTGATCCAGTGGGATCAGAACTCGAGGGAGTTCATTCGCAATTCATTGTCCCCAGCCAAGGTCGGCAGCATCGAGATCAACACGGACGAGAACGTGGCGACCGTGACGGTCACATCCGATCAGCTTTCGCTGGCGATTGGTAAGGGTGGGCAGAACGTGCGTTTGGCAGCGAAACTGACCGGCTTCAAGATTGACCTCCAAGAGACCGCCGCTGTTTCCGATTTGGATGCGGCCATGCTCGAGGCGGCAAAAGACGGTAGCAACAAGTCATCCAAGGCTGCGGACCGTTTCGATGCGCTGTTCTCGGCCACACCGGACGGGGAAATCGTCGATGCTCGAGAGGAAGGCAGCAAGGGCTGATGCGTGACCGGGCTCCACATCGTCAATGGGATTCACTGGGGCGGCGCTTCCCGGTGCGGACCTGTGTGGCGTGTCGGGCCCGGCGGGCTCAGGCGGACCTGCTTCGGGTGGTTCGTGGGGTGAATGGCGGGATCATGTTGGACCCAGAACGGTTGCAGCCGGGACGGGGTTGGTACGTGTGTTCGGACAAATTGGAGTGTCGGTCGGTGAAATCCTTGGGACGGTTCGCCCGCTCCGAGGCGGCGGCGCTCGCACAAAGACTCGAGGTGTTTTATGACGGTCAGCTTCACTCTCGGCTTCAATCAACGGAATCGGTCATGAGTCAGTAATCGCACCGGCCCAACTGGGGCTTTAGAAATCGGAGGCACAGATGTCAAAAATCAGAATTCATGCGCTCGCCAAAGAGTTGGGCGTGGACAGCAAAAAAATGCTCGAGATTCTTGCGGGCATGGGCGTCGAGGCGAAAAGCGCCTCGAGTTCGGTCGATGAGGACGTGGCAGAGGTTGTGAAAGGTTTGATTGCAGCGGAGGGCGGAACGGTGGCGGTTGAGGCTCAGGTCGAGCCAGAACCTGCAACAGTTAAACCGGTCAAGGCCGAACCAGTCAAAACCGAAGCGAAAGCCTCGAGCAAGCCAAAAGCAGAAGCCTCGAGTCCAGTGATCGTAGCTGCTCCTGTGGTCGTGGCAGAACCCGTTAAGGTCGAGCCGATCAAGGCGGATCTTCCGATTCGCCCGCCGGTCGTGACGATCATGGGTCACGTCGATCACGGCAAGACCAGCCTTCTGGATTACATCCGCAAGACCAAAGTCGCCGAGAAAGAGGCGGGCGGCATCACGCAGCACGTCGGTGCGTTCGAGGCGATCACCAAGAGCGGCAAAGTTGTCTTCATTGACACTCCGGGCCACGAGGCGTTCACCAGCATTCGGGCTCGAGGGGCGAGCGTTGCCGATATCGCGGTCATTGTGGTGGCGGCAGACGACAGCATCATGCCGCAAACCCGCGAGGCGATAGCTCACGCTAAGGCGGCGGGCGTGCCCATCGTTGTGGCGATCAACAAGATTGATCTGCCCGGAGTGGACCCGGATCGGGTCATGACGGACCTGACCAGCGTCAATTTGATCCCGGAAGCCTACGGTGGCGATACGATTGTCGTGAAGATTTCGGCCAAAACTGGCGCTGGCGTGGACGACCTGCTCGAGAACTTGGCGTTGGTGGCCGAGTTAGAAGATTTGCGGGCCGATCCGAACGGTGAACTCAAGGGCGTGATTATTGAATCGCGTGTGGACAAGCAGGCGGGCGTGCTCGCCACGGTGCTGGTCCAGGGAGGAACGCTTCTTGTCAGTGACTTCCTGGTGGTGGCCGAAGAGTACGGCAAGGTTCGCGCCATGACCGATTCCAACGGCGGTCGCGTCTTTGAGGCGAAACCCGGCACGGCGGTTCAAATCTTGGGCTTCTCGAGCACACCGGTTGCCGGTGAGATCGTGACCCGTGCCAAGGACGAACACGATGCCCGCGAAATCATTGAGGATCGCAAATCGAACCGGCGCGATGACGAGGACACCCAGGACCGCATCGACAACCCACGTGGACGCGGTGCAGCCGTTGGCCTGACGCTAGAGGATTTGCTCGGCAAGCCGGGTGAAGTCAAAGAGGAAAAGAAGGAAATCAACCTGGTTTTGCGGGCCGATACGCAGGGTTCACTCGAGGCGCTCTCCGGGATTCTGGCGCGTGAAGATTCCGAAGAGGTTGGGGTCAACATCCTGTTCGCTGGAATCGGAGCCCCGACCGAGGGCGACGTACTCCTGGCATCAACCGCCAAGAACTCGATGATTATGGGCTTTAGCGTCACACCATCCGGCAGCGTCAAGAAGATGGCGGACCTGAAGAAAATCGAGATCAAAACATACCGAATTATTTACGAATTGATCGATGATGTCAAAAAGATGATCCGTGGCTCGACCGGCCCAGTCTTTGAAGACAAAATCATCGGCAAGGTCGAGGTTCGCATGATTATCCCGGTGCCACGTTCGGGCGGCAACATCGCCGGTTCTTACGTGCTCGAGGGCAAAGTTGTGCGCAACGCCAAAGTCAAGGTCATGCGCAAAAACCGTGAGATTCATCGCGGCGTGATCTCCGGCCTGAAACGCTTCAAAGACGATGCCCGCGAGGTCTTGCAGGGCTACGAGTGCGGCATCAACGTCTCAAACTTTGACGAGTACGAGGTGGGCGACATCCTCGAGATTTCCGAAACCGTCGAAGTTACGGCGTAAAACTCCAGGTCAACGGTCATTTGTGCCGCTGATGTCTTTTCTCCCCGGTCGCTTCAGCAACCGGGGAGAAGCCCAATGGTGTGACCCTGATTCGAGATGCCAGAACCTCGAGCAACCTCGGATGCGGGCAATTGCCCCCGGTGCGCCCATCAATCTGGTTCTTGACTGGCGGCTTGAGCGGGCCGCTTCTCAGGTTTTCCCTTGAAAGCTCGAGCATCCGCTTAAACCCCTGAGCAGGTTTCGATCTCTGTCTTTGGCGTGACTCGGGGAACTGTTGAGTGTTTTGTAAGACCGGCTTCGGTACAACCTAAAAGTCACGCAGTCTCGCCTACAGCTCGAGGCTCCGCAGATCACTCCTATGCCCAAGTCTTCTACACGTGTTCTCAACCGAATTTTGGCGACTTTTTCACTGATCGCCTTGTTTTTAGTCATTGGCAGCGCCTCGGCAGATCAGGCGTTCTCGAAACGGTATGGCACCAACGACTATGGCGATGTCGCCATGATTGGCAACCAAAGCGTCACCTGTCAGACCGCCGTTGCCAACTGTATTGCCACGCAAAACAACCTCACCAACCTGACCAACAACGATTTCGTAGCGACCTACGTTGACATTGATGGTGACTCGAGCACCGTCAATTCATCAAGTGCGACGTTTGTGATGCCCAACAACTCCACCGTGCTCTGGGCGGGTTTGTACTGGAGCGCTTACAGCGGCGCAAATGACAACGGGGTGAGCAACGATCCTCGAGCCAAAGTCAAGCTCAAAACCCCAGGGTCCACCACGTACCAGACGGTGAATGCGCAGGGTTGCACGGTGGCGGCACCCACACGGTGCTGGTTCGCCACGAATGCCAACAACGCCAACAATCAGTACGCTTACCAGGGGTTCGCCGATGTGACCACGCTGGTGGCAAGTTCTGGCGGTGGAACTTTTACCGTGGCCGATATTGTCGCCAACATCGGTGGTACAAACCGTTACGGTGGCTGGTCGATGGTCATCGCTTACCGCAACCCGAGCCTGCAACCGCGCAACATCGCCGTTTTTGATGGTTTTCTGGCAATTAATAACACCACCGCGCAGAACATCACGCTCAATGGCTTTCTCACGCCCCCGAGCGGCCCGGTGGACACGAAGCTGGGCGTGGTCGGTTGGGAGGGCGACAAGCCGTACAAAACCGATTCGATGAGGTTAACCGCTCCGGCTGTCAACACCCCGGTGACCGACCCGTGCGGTGTCATCAATGAGCCTCAGCAGGTCACGACGTTTGCCAACGCCTCAGGAGAGACCAACAATTACTTTGACAGCACCATCACCACCACCGTTGGCACGACCGTGACCAACACGACCGCCCGCAACCCGAATTACCCATATTCGATGGGCACGGATGTTCACGTTTTGGATTTCAGCGGCAAACTCAACCACTGCCAACAGAGCGCCACCCTGAGTCTACCGACCTCCTCGAGTGACGTTTTTTACTTGGGGGTGGTCAGTTTTTCGACTTCGACCTACACACCAATTGTTGCGCCGACCGTGATCAAAACCGTCAAGATCATCAACACGGACGGAAGCACCGTCCTCAAACCCAATAGCGTGCTCGAGTACACGATTCTGGTCAAAAACATTGGTCTGAACACCGCCTCTGATGTGCAGGTCTTCGACGCGATTCCGCAGTACACCAGCTATAAGACTGGCAGCTTGAACATCACCACGGGTGCCAACTCAAGCCCGCCGGGGAAGACAGATGGCACAGACGGCGATCAGGCCGAGTTTGAGGCGATCAGCGGAACCTATCCTCAGGGTCGGGTGATTTTCCGGCTTGGGACTGGGGCCACAGCGGGCAATGCTGGCACCGTCAAGGGCGGTGCACTGAGCCCCGGTGAAAGTAGCACCATCACATTTCAGGTGAACGTCTCGAGTACCTTGCCTGCCAACACCACGATCAACAACACCGCCTACGAACAGCACGTTTTTGCCGCCTTGGGCACGACGATTGAAACCGCACCGAGCAACGCCACCACCGTCTCGCAAGGTCAGGCGGACTTGACCATTTACAAAACCGACAATGGTCTCAGCTTTCAACGCGGCTCGAGCGGCCTGTATTACTTGCGGGTTCAGAACATCGGTACAGGCTTCGTGCCGGACGGCTACACGGTCACGGTCACGGACACCGTACCTTACGGCATGAGCGTGATCAACGCCAGCGGTTCGGGTTGGACGTGTACTGGTACTGGTCAGAGCGTGACTTGCACTCGAGCCGATGCGCTCTTGAGTGGATTGGTGAGCGCGACCACCAATTTCTACCCGACCATCAGCGTCGAAGTGGCGATTGTGAACATACCGATTTCGGGCAACACCCTGACCAATACCGCCACCGTGGCGGGCGGCAACGAAGCCAACACCACCAACAACAGCGCGTCTGATAGCACCAGCATCACGTCATTGATTTCGGGCATTGTCTTTGAAGACCGCAACAGCAACGGTTTTCAAGACATCGACGAACCGATCATCCCGAGCGTGACCGTGCAACTGTTCAACGCCGGTGGCGCAACCGTGCTGGCAACCTCGATCAGTGATGCCACCGGAACCTACAGATTCCCAAGCTTGACCCCGCAGGCGTATGACGTGCTCGAGACCATCCCGAGCGGTTACGTGGTCGTGACCCCCGCCCAATTGCGGATCGATGTGACCAACCAATCCAACACCGCTGCCAATTACGCCCTGTTCAAAGGCGCGAAGATCACCGGCACTGTTTTCAATGACGATGGACGATCCGGGACCACTTCGGTTGTTGCCAATGCCAACAACGCCCTACAAAACACAGGTGAATCCGGCATTGACAGCATTTCACTGAGCGCCAATGGCACACTCAGCGTTGGCGGCACCGCCGTCAGTGTTCAAGCCAAAACCGATCAGAACGGCCTGTACACCCTGTGGATTCCAAGCGGCTGGAACGGCAACATCAGCGTTTCGCACACATCCAACGTGCCAACCGGCAACAACCAATCCGGCTCGAGCATTGTGCTGGCAAGCGTCTTCGAGAGCGCCGCCGTGCGCAGCATGGCTTTGACGCAAGTCAGCGGCACGGTTTACACGGGCAAGAACTTTGGCTTGGTCGCACGCAATTTGCTGCAACCCGATCAATTCGGCAGCACCTCGAGTCCGGGTTCGGTTCGTTACCTGCACTTTTTCAGGCCCGGAACGCTCGGCACCTTGACCTTGGCAACCTCGAGCAGCAGCGGCTTCAGTTATATCTTTTACCAGGATACCAACTGTGACGGCGTGGTGGATGTCAGTGAACATGCCTCGCCAATGACCGGCACAACGATCACCGTCGATCAGAACTGGCCCCGAGAAACCAGCGGCGGTCTCAAAACCTGTGGGCTCGAGGTCGAGGTGCTCGCACCGGCTGGCAAAGCGCCAACGGTGGTTGATATTGCCACGATCACGGGCGCGATGGTCTGGACGAACAATCCGGCTGTCACAGATTCGGCTCGGGTGATCGACACGACAAAACTCAGCGGTATTTCCGGGAATTTGCAGTTGTTCAAGGGCGTGCGCAACGTCACACAGGACGCGGCTGGCGGCGTGACCACCCCGACGTACAAGACCTTGGTCGGTGGTAAACCCGGTGTGGCTGGCGCGATTGGCGAGGAACTCGAGTATTGCATCAATTACAAGAATGTTGGGACGACCCCCGTCTCGAGCATGGTCATGACCGATCCAATCCCGTTTTTTACGGCGTTCACGCTCGGATCGATCACGCTCAACGGGGTGGCCCAGCCGGACGGCACGACCGTGGCAAATGGCTTTATCACCGTCAATGTTGGGGCGGTCGCGGCTGGCGCAGGTGGCACGGTCTGCTACCGGGTCACGATCAAGTAGCCGGTGTTTTCGCTCGAGTTTAAGCCTGAGGCTCGAGCGTTCAACCTGTTTACACAGGTTTGCATTGCCATGCTCGCATCTCAAGTAAAGACCACTCGATGGCTCGTCGAAAAGTCCTAAACCGAAGTCCCCTCAGGGATCTCGAATTGAATCTGATTCGCTTGGCTCGAGTCTGATCGTCAACATTCTCAGAGCACTTGCTGGAGAGTTCGGGATTTTAACCCAACCTTTGGCTGGTTATTGTGAAAATTTCGACCTGTAAACGATTGCAATCTGCACTTTGTAAGAAATTCGCAATTGCTCAAGGCGCACATTGATAACGGCTAAAACCGACCCGTAGGAAAGGAATCAACAATGAACAACTTCATGAAAATCGGCGCAACCAGCCTCGCCCTGTTGGGCGTGGCGCTGGCGCAAAGCAGCAAACCGCAAATCACCCTCGAAGGCTTCCTGGTTCACTCGAGCATCAAAGACGGCAAGACCATCGAGAGCTTCGAGAGGGCCAATCGAGCCCAGCCCGGAGAGATCGTTGAATACCGCCTCAAGGCCGTCAATGCTGGCAGCAATGCGATCAGCAACCTGAACGTGGACCTGCCGGTTCCGCGTGAAACCTCATACCTGGACGGCACCGCAAGCGGCCCGAACAACGCCACCCTGCTCGCCAGCTTCGATGCCAAACGCAGCTTCGGGCAGTTGCCCCTCAAACGCAAAATCATCAAAGACGGCAAGACCAACGAAGAGATTGTCAAAGCCAACGAGTTCACCAACCTGCGATGGGCGATCAAAGGCGCAATTCCAGCCGGTCAAACACTCGAGTTCAAGGCCCGCGTCAAGGTCAAGTAAGTCCCAATCTCCCCTCGGCCATGACTGCCCGTTACAGAAACGCAGGCAGTTTGGAATACCCCTAAGCAGTTGTGCACTATCTCGGAGGAATTCATGAATCGATCTTTTGGCTTCGCAGTGCTCGCCACGGCAACGTTGGCGGTCAGTGCGGCGTTCGCACAGTCTTCAACCAAGGCTGGAACGCAAATTCAGAACCAGGCTTCGGCCACGTACACCGACTCGAGCGGACGCCCGCAGGTTGCCACCTCCAACCTTGCGGTCACGGTCGTTCAACAGGTTTACGGCGTGCAGGTCAAGCCAGACAACGGCAACACCCCGACCGGCTCGAGCAACTTCACACTGCTGCCCGATCCAACCAACGACAAGCAGGGCGTGGCAAGCTCGAGCGTCAGTTTCGCGTACACGGTCACGAACACCGGTAACGACACCGATTCGATCACCTTGGCAACAATCGAACAGGCCAACCTGCCCACGGTTGGTGGCGACGATTTCAATTTCGTTGCGGGCAGCATCAAGATGTACCAGGACACGAATGCCAACGGCCAATTCGATGCCGGTGAGCCCGAAATCACTGCCGCCCTCAGCATCGCGGGCGGAGCCAGCGTCCCCGTGGTCGTCATAGCCACGGTTCCAAGCCCGAGCGCGACCGTCGCCAACGGCAAAATCGCACGTCTGGATTTGACCGCCACCACTCCGGGCGGCGGCACACCAAAGAGCGATGTCAACAACATCGCCAAACTGACCGTGATCAATGATGCCAGCCTGTCACTGACCAAAACCGCCACCGGTCCAGATGCCAGCAGCAATATTTCCTACACCCTGACCGGCTCGAACGTCGGCTCGCAATCGGCCAAATCCATCGTCGATGTCGCTGGAACCGTCGATGGTGCAACACCAGACGGCATCCTGATCGCCGACGTACTGCCGACCGGCACCACGTTGGTTTTCAACTCCGCCACGGGTTCGGCGGGCAGTCTGGGCACGACCACCTCGGTCGTTTACCGCGTCGGAGCCAACTGGACCAAGATCCAACCCGCAGCCGGATCGATCTCGACTGTGACCCAGATTGGCCTGCTGATCGAAGACCCAACAGCCGCCAACAACACCAGCGAGAACACGCTGAACGTCTCGGCAGGGTACTCCCTGAGCTTCAAAGTGCTGATCGGAGCCACGCTCGCAGGCGGCTCAGACGTTCCGAACAGCGCCACGGTCAAGTACGACCGTCAAACGAGCGTCGTCGGTGGCCTGACCACCACCTCGAACACCACGCACACCACCGTACCCGTCACCAAGGGTGTCGCGCTCGGTGATGCGACCACCGCAACCGTTGGCAGCGAATCGCAATCCGCCGTCGCACCAGTCGCCGCCGGTCAAACGATCACCTTCACCAACAAACTGCAAAACACCGGCAACGTGGACGACACCTTCCAAGTGACGGTCGATACCTTCACCTGCACCCCGAGCGGCTACAACATCCAACTCTTCCAGTCCGATGGTGTCAGCCCACTCTCGAGCCTGATCTCCCTGACCAAGAACCAGATCTACAACGTCTTCGTTAAGGTCACGATCCCAGGCACCGCCGCCGTGACCAACACCTGCACGGTCAACCTCAAAGCCACCTCGAGCACCGACACCACCAAGACTGACCCGACCACCGACACGCTGACCGTCACGGTCGCTGCAAGCGCCCTGTTCGGTCACAGCAACGGATCGACACCGGTTGCAAACGCCACCACTGTCGGCACAGCAGTGACCCTCTCCGGCAATCCGGGTGCATTCGTGGTCTTCCCAGAGGATGTCGTCAACCTCGGCGGCTCGAGCGACAGCTTCAACTTGAGCGGCAGCATCACCTTCAACAACGTCGGTAGCGGCACCACCGCCGTGTCCGTGCGCTATTACCCAGCCTCGGCAGACACCGACGGCGACAACACCCTGAGCGCCACCGAAATCGCCAACGCCACGACCATCTCAAACACCGGTTCGATCAACTCCAACACCGAAGTCAAAGTCTTCGCCGTGGTCAACATCCCAAGCACCGCAGCGGCAGCCACCGCCGTCACCGTCAATCAGACGGCAACCTCGCCGACCTCTGGAGTTTCGGTGATCTTCAACGGTGAACAAGTCACGGTCAACACCATCTACGGCCTGACCTTCACCCCGAACGGTTCGGGCACGACCACCAGCCCAGGCACGCTCGTCTACAGCCACGCGCTGAAGAACACCGGCAACAGCAACCTCACAACCGCCAACCTGACCTGGACAAACCCATCGGGATTCACCTACGTGGTCTACAACGACAATGGCAGCGTTATCGGTTCGATTGATGCGACCGATACCGTGATCACCTCGAGCACGAACTTCTCGCTCAATGCGGGCTCAACCATGAACGTTCTGGTACAAGTCACAACCGCCAACGGCCTGACCTCCGGCGTCTCCGACGCTCGGGTGATCACAGCGGCGACCGGTCCAATCGGCGGCCCAACCACGGTCACGGCAGCCGTGACCGACACCACGACCATCGTCGCCGGTGAATTGCAACTGACCAAAGCGGCCAGCACCGCGACCGCCCAACCACGCACGT
>JANOWZ010000764.1:0-8148 GCA_031418155.1 Deinococcales bacterium | reverse complement strand
GATCGCGGTTCGCGTTTCCGATCCGGCGGAACGAGAATTGCCGAACGTTGGCGGTTTGCGTTTGCGCGATCCAGAATCCGGACGTGAAGTTTGGGTGGACACCAGCGACACTCGGGTTCGCGCGGCACATGCGAACCTGGTCAAAACCCGAGACACCGCCATCAACCGTGCCTTCCGTGGCGCTCGGATTGACGCGCTCGAGCTTTCGACCAAGGACGAGTTGCTCGAGCCACTCTTAAAATTCACCTTGCGCCGCAAGGGACGCCGATGACGTTCCTCTGGCCTGCGATGCTCTGGCTGATGATCCTGGTGCCGGTCACGGTCTTCGTGTTGCGTTTGGCGATGCAGCGCCGGTCCCGCACCGCCTCGAGTTTTGCCGACGCACCGTTGTTGGATACGGTGCTGACGCAGGCTCCGGTGGCGCACGAACGCTGGCCGCTCGGGTTGCAATTGGTGGCGCTCTCGTGCCTGCTGTTTGCGGCCTCACGCCCGATTGCCGCTCCGACGCTGCCATCCAACAAGGCGGCGGTCATCATCGCCATCGACACCAGCAAATCGATGCAGGCGGACGACATCAAACCCACGCGGCTCGAGGCGGCCAAACGCATCGCCAAAGAATTCATCAAACTCGCGCCGAGCACCACGCAGATTGGGTTGGTCAGCTTCTCGGATCGAGCCTCGAGTTTGATTCCGCCAACCACCGACCGTGAAGGGCTGCTCGAGGCATTAAATCGGATCAAATTGGCGCAGAACACGAGCGTCTCGAGCGCGATCACCGGCAGTGTTCGGGCTTTGCCGGGACGCAAGGGTGCACCGATTCCTCGGGAATTGCTACCGCCCGAAGCGCCCACGCCGAAACCCGATCCGAACGCACCCAAAATCGACATCTCGAGTTTGCCACCGGGGGCGATCTTGTTGCTGTCCGATGGTGTCTCGAACGTGCAGCCGGACCCACGATTGGCCGCCAAGTTTGCTGAGACGTACAAAGTCAAGCTTTACACGGTCGCTGTGGGCCGCGAAGGTGGCACGGTCGCTCGGATTAACGGGCAGAATTTTCTGATCCCGTTCGATGCCAAATCGCTCGAGGCGCTGGCGCAACTCACCGGCGGCAAGCATGTTTTTCCACCAACGGTCGAAAGCATGAGCGAGATTTACAAGGAACTCGGCACGGTGATCCGTTGGGAGGCGACCAAACTCGAGATTGGAGGCTTGCTGTCTGGTCTGGCGGCGTTGCTGTTGGTGATCGCCGGAGCCTTGAGCCTGCGCTGGCAACGTCGGGTTCCATGATGATTCTCGAGCCTGAATTTCGGTTCGACTGAGCATGGGTTTCGTTTGGCCGTTCGCCGCGATCACCTTGGCGTTCGGCTCATGCCTGTTGGCTTGGAGTTTGAACCGCAAGCGAAACAACTCGAGCAGTTACGGGATTCATCCAGACGCGAGATTCTTGGCAGGCTCGAACTGGAAATCTCGAGTGCCCGCCATCCTGTTTGCAACCGCCATCGTCTCGGGTCTGATCGGGTTCGCCCGACCGCAGATGCCATTCTGGACTCCCGACCCTCAAGCCCGAGTGGTGCTGGCCCTCGATGTGTCGCGTTCCATGCGGGCCGATGACATCAAACCGAACCGGATCGAGGCGGCGACCAAAGCCGCCAAACAATTCGTCTCGAACCTGCCCGAAAGTGTGCACATTGGCTTGGTGACCTTCTCGGCGGGCGCGATTTTGAACGTTCCTGTCGGCACAGACCGTGCTCGGGTGCTCGAGGCGTTGGAAAACCCGGAACTCGGACATGGAACCGCGATTGGGGCTGGGTTGCTTGAGGCGGTCCGGGCATTGCGTCACGGCTCGAGTTCGGCGACGGTGGTGTTGCTTTCGGATGGCAGCAACACGACCGGACCAACCCCGCTCGAGGCGGCAGAAAAAGCAAAACTGGCTCGAGTCACGGTCCACACGATTGGGGTTGGATCGCTCGGATTGCGTTACAACCCGACCGGTTCGACGGCGGGCGCACTCTATTGGATGGGCTTCGATGAGGCCGCCCTCAAGCTCGTGGCGAGCACCACCGGCGGGCAGTACCACTTCGTGGACTCGAGCGAGGCGTTTGAACGGGCGTACTTGAGGCTTTCGGGATCGCTCGGATGGGCCTGGATGCAAACCGAAGTCACGGCACTCGCGGCGCTGGCCTCGGGATTGCTGCTGATCTTGAGCCTGATCGTGTCGGTTCTACAAAGACACTTAAGATAACGCGCTACACTTGGGCGTGGGATTCTCCTGGCCGTTCGCACTCCTAGCCTTGCTCGTCCTACCAGCCCTCGCTTGGTGGTACATGCGTAACCTTGAGCGTCCCAGCGAGGCCGTCGCCATGCACCCGGACCTCGAGCTGCTGGTCCGTGCGAGCGCCTCGAGCGGGTTCTCGTGGCGGCGCGTGCTGCCTGCGGTTTTGTACCTGGGGGCCTTGGCGCTCGGGGTGGTGGCACTAGCACGTCCGACCGCGCCGCTTCCCGTGCCGGACAACAAGACAACCATCATGCTCAGCATCGATGTTTCACTGTCAATGAACGCCGATGACATCGCGCCGAATCGCTTTAAGGCGGCGCAAGAGGCGGCCAAGATTTTTGTCAAACAACTTCCCAAAGGCACAAAGATTGGCCTGGTCAGTTTCGCCGGGTACAGCCTTCTGAATCAAACGCCAACCACCGATTTTGAGGCCGTGATTCGGGCCATCGATGACCTCGATCTCGGACGGGGAACGGCGATTGGTGCGGGCATTCTCGAGGCGCTGCACGCGCTGCCGGGACGTGGCGAGAAAGACCCGAAATCCACGAACCTGCCGCCCGCCGCGATTGTCTTGCTGACCGATGGGCGCAGCAACCGCCCGCCGCCGCCGCTCGAGGCCGCACAAACCGCCCGAAACGCGCAGGTCAAGGTCTACACGGTCGGGCTGGGCACCGAAAACGGATTCCTCGCTCCGAATGAAATGGGCATCGGGGGTTTCACCGTCGGTTTCGATTCGGAAACCCTCAAAGAGATTGCCCGTATCACCGGTGCACAGTATTTTGAGGCCCGCAGTGCCAGCCAACTCTCAAGCATTTACAAAGGTTTGGGCCGCAGCATCGGTTGGACCACCAAGCCGGGGGAAGTCACCGGGGTCGCTGCCGCCCTCGCCGGGTTGGTGTTGTTTGCGTCATTGTTGGTCGGACAAATCTCGAGGCGCGTGATCTGAAAGCGGCAAGAATTTAACATTGGGATCAACCCTATTTTTCTCTCATCGTCGCTCGGGTACGATACGACCAGTGAATCGCAGCAACCGCAATCCGCTCGCGCCGCTCGCCCTGTTCATCACGGTGATTCTGGCCTTGTTCGTGGCGCGGCTCGCCTGGTTGCAAATCGTGCAACACGACCAGTTCGCCACGCAATCGGCAGACAACCATTTTTCACCCACCACCATGCGGGCCTTGCGTGGCGAAATCCTGGCGAGCGACGGCAAAACCATCCTGGCCACCAGCAGGGTTGCGGTCGATCTGGTCTACAAAGGCGTGCGCAAAGGCGGCGAGGTTCGCTTCTGGGACAAGATCGCCCGCTTGATCGGGGCGAATCCCAGCGCTGGGCTGCCGGTGCTGGCCCGAGGAGAAGAAAAAATTCTCAAAAAGAACGTTCCTGAAGCACAAATCTACCCACTCGCCGAATGGATCTCGAGTCAACGCATGTTTGAGTTGCGCCCACGCACCGAGCGAATATACCCGCAGAATATTGACGGAAACCTGCTCGGCTACACGCAACTGGCCGGACCGGACGATGCCAAACAGGGGTATGAGGTCGATGACCTGCTCGGGGCCAAAGGGCTCGAGGCTGGACTCGAGGAGACGCTGCGCGGCACGAACGGTTTGCGTTACGTCGAGGTGGACGCGGCGGGCCGTCCGGTCGGTGAGCGCGTACAACTCGAGGCGCGACGCGGCAAGGACGTGACCTTGACCATCGATTTGAAATTGCAACGCGCCGCCGAAAAAGCGATTCTCGAGGCCTTGACCGACATCAACCGCATGAACGCCAAAAACCGTGTGCCTTTGGTTGAAAAGGCCCGAGGCGCAATTATTGCCCTGCGCCCGCAAACCGGTGAGGTGCTGGCATTTGCGACCGGCCCGCACTTCGATCCGAATTGGTTCAGCACCCGGCCACGCCCTATCGAGGCGCAAAAAGCTT
Organism: Deinococcales bacterium; assembly: GCA_031418155.1. Taxonomy (GTDB): domain Bacteria; phylum Deinococcota; class Deinococci; order Deinococcales; family JAAFIG01; genus JANOWZ01. The sequence continues at coordinate 3,950 of JANOWZ010000764.1, read as the reverse complement.
TGCTGGACAACAAATACCTGCCGACCTGGAACCGCGCCGTGCGAATCTTTGAACCCGGCAGCACCTTCAAACTCGTGACCGCCAGCACCCTGCTCGAGAGTCCATTCGGCAACCGCACGTACTCTTGCGTCACCAACATCCGCTGGGGTGGACGCAACTGGTGGAACTGGAACCGGATGCGTAACATGGGCATGTTGGACGCCCGAGGGGCAATCGCACAATCGTGCAACACCTGGTACTACCAGGCGGCGCTCGCCTACGGTCCGACCGCACTGGCCGAGGCGCTCTCGAAACGGGCCAAAGAGTTCGGCTTTGGCGAAGCGACCGGCATTGAAATCAAAGGCGAACAGACCGAAGAGGTCCTGAGCCCAAGTTTGTACAAAAAACAGGGTCGGATTTGGTACACCGGCTCGGGCCTGAATTTCGCCATCGGGCAGGAAATCCGCGCCACACCGTTGCAGGTGGCCCGGATGCTCGCCACGATTGTCAACAATGGTCGCCGCCCAGACTTGACCCTGGTCAAAGCCATTGATGGTCAGGCTGCACCGATCAAACCCGGCACGCAATTGACCGGCACGAAATGGTCGATGCTCAAAGAGGGGATGCAATGGACGGTCTCTCGAGGGACCGCCAGCGACGTGCTCGGGCCGCGCCATTTCCCGATTGTCACGGCGGGCAAGACCGGTACGGCACAGACCGCCGAGGGAGCGCACCGCGATCATGCCTGGTACATGGGTTACGGGCCCGTTGACAAACCCGAGCTTGTCGTGGTCGCCTTCTTTCAGAACGGTGTCGAAGGTCACGGGGCGGCACTGCCCGCCGTCAAGAAAGTCATGGCCTCGTACTGGAACGTGCCATTGGACGAGAAGGGCAAATGGATCAAAGGCAACGCGCCCTAAAAAGTACAAGTTGGAACCAGAAAAAAGACCCGAACCTCAAAACACTTATGAATAAACAAGACTCAACCTTGCCATCGTCACTTCGAGACTTCAATTCCCCCGAAGCAACCAAAAGGGGGAATTGATTTGAAACTCAGGGGTGTCTCCAGTGGTTTAAGCCTGCTGCTCGAATCGACCGATACGCCCGAAAGCGTACAGGTCGAACTCGAGAAACGCAGCACCTTACTCTCAGAACGGCTCGAGATCGAAGTCCACGAGCGCGTGCCCTTCGAGGTCGTCTCCGCCGTGATGAACGTGATTGGGGCGCACGGTGGCCACATCTCGCACGTGCGCTCGAGCCGGACTGGAGGCTCGCACGATCCAAAAATGCACGGTGAACGCCGCAGCAAAGACCGGCGTACCCGAGACATCATCACCGGGTCAAGCCATGCCTCGAGCACCGCATCACAACGCACCGAGATCATCTCCAAAACCTTGCGCAGCGGCACGCGCCGCGAGGCGGCAGGCAGTGTGATCGTCTTGGGCGATGTGAATCCGGGCGTGGAATTGATCGCCAACGGTGACGTGATCGTGGTCGGAACCTTGCGCGGATTGGCCCATGCGGGCGCTCAGGGCAGGGAAGACGCGATCATTTGGGCGCAACGCATCGCCAGCCCGCAACTGCGCATCGGGACCGCACTCGCCCGTGCTGAAGACTCGAGTTTTGATGTCACCCGCGCCAAAGATGGTGAGGGTGCGGAACTGGCACGACTCGAGGATGGAAAGATTGTCATTGAACCCTACGGACGGTAATGGCAAGTTGAAAGTGAAAAGTCGAAAGTGAAAAGTCAAACCTTGCCTGTTAGAGAGTCAGAATGAACCCTCGAGTCATCGGCCTGATGAGCGGCACGAGTGCCGACGGGATTGATGCTGTGCTGCTCGAGCTTCCAGGATTTCCAGAGATCGGCTCGAATTTGAGTGTGCCACGGCTCGAGGAGTTCACAGTTCCACGGGTTCGTGTGCTCGAGCATTCGTACACGACTTACTCGGATGGACTACGCAATGCGGTGCTCGAGGCGATGCGTGGTGAAATGAAAACCGCAGACCTCGCGCAATTGCATTTCGCGCTCGGCGAGGCATACGCAACAGCAGCAAAACCGTTCGCCAAAGACGCACAACTCGTCTCGAGCCACGGGCAAACCGTGTTTCACATCCCAAGACTTGATGAAACTCGAGGTTGGCACACGCGGGCCACACTGCAACTCGGCGAGGCGAGCGTGATCGCCGAAGAAACCTGCTTGCCGGTGATCGCCGATTTTCGACCCGCCGATCTGGTCGCCGGTGGTCAGGCCGCACCACTCGTGCCGTTCGCAGATCGCGTGATCTTTGCCGAAAATGCTGTGCGCCGCGCCATCCACAACCTCGGCGGGATTTCTAACCTGACTTATTTGCCCGGACTCGAGCTTGAAAACGTGATCGCCTTTGACACCGGCCCTGCCAATTGCTTGATCGACGAGGCCGCCGGATTGTTCAAAAAACGCTACGACAAGAATGGTGAAATTGCCGCCGGAGGAAAAATCGAAAAGGCACTTCTCGAGGTGTGGTTGCGCAATGACTACCTCGAGATGAACCCACCCAAAAGCACCGGGCGTGAAGTCTGGAACTTGCAAAACCTGTCCGGCGTGTTCGAGTTATCCCCACAAGATATTGTCTCGAGCGTCACCACCTTCAGTGCGCAAACCATCGTCGAGGCGTATCGACGGTTCGTTCCCAAAGAACTGGATGAAGTGATCGTTGCCGGTGGTGGCGCGTTCAATCCGATTTTGATGCAAGCCATGCGCGATCAATTGTCTGGTATTCAAGTTATGACGCTCGAGGAATCCCGATTCGCCAAACATGGCCTGAACTCGAGCACCCGTGAGGCCGCCGCGTTCGCGGTGCTCGGCTATTACGCTTTTCAAGGTTGGGCCAACACGATTCCACACACGACCGGAGCACGGCACGCCGTCATTGCCGGAAAGCTAACCCGCACGCCACGTGCTTGAACCTTATTGGCTTGAAACAGGCCGTACACTACACTGTGTTCTCGGTCACGCAACAACGTTGGACGCTGCTCGCCACGATCCTCGCCTCTGGCGTGGTGCAACTCGACGGCAGTATCATCAACGTCGCCCTCTCGAGCATCGACCGGGATTTGAGCGCGGGCCTCGCAGGATTGCAATGGATCGTTGCCGGGTACGCCCTGACCCTCGCCAGCTTCATGATTCTCGGCGGTGCGCTCAGTGATCGGTACGGGCGCAAACGGGTGCTGATGATTGGCCTGCTCGCCTTCGGAATCTCGAGCTTGGTGTGCGGATTTGCCGCGAGCACGTCACTGCTGGTGATCGCCCGAATCGTGCAAGGCATCGCGGGCGCGTTGCTCGTGCCAGGATCGCTCGCCATTTTGCGGGCCGTGTACAGCGATGAGAAAGCTCGAGCCAGCGCGATTGGGACATGGACAGCCTTCACCGGTATCGCAGCCGTGATTGGACCATTGCTGGGCGGTTGGTTTGTCGAGCACGCCACTTGGCGTTGGGTTTTCCTGATGAACGGCCCATTGATCGCCGTGACGATTGTGTTGTTCGTGCGATTCGTGCCGGAAACACAGGACGAAAATGCTCGAGGTGCACTCGATTGGTTCGGCGGAATTCTGGCCGTCCTCGGATTGACGGCGATCAGTGCCGCACTGATTCAAGCGCCATTGATCGGCCTCTCGAGCCCGTTGGTCATCGCTGGACTGGTCGCAGGCGTGGTTATTCTGATCGGATTCGTCTTTCACCAAGCCCGAACCACAAACCCAATGATGCCCTTATCGTTGTTCAAATCCAGGAATTTCTCGAGCATCAACCTCGCCACACTTGGGATTTATTTTGCGCTTGGTGGCGCACCATTTTTTGTGCCGTTGTTTTTGCAAAACGTTCTCGAGCAATCCCCAATTGTTTCCGGTGTAGTCCTGTTGCCGATGCCATTGATGCTGTTTGCGTTCGCGCAGAAGTTTGGATCACTGGCTGCGAAATATGGCTCGAGGTGGTT
>JANOWZ010000763.1:0-4285 GCA_031418155.1 Deinococcales bacterium | reverse complement strand
GATCCTCGCCTTGACGCTCTCACTCGCCTCGTTCGCGTTGGCACAAACTCCGGCCAAACTGGTCGTGCAGGCCCTCGAGCGCAGCGTGCCGTACAGCCTCGCCAAAAGCGAATTGAAAACCGCCAGTGAAAAACTCGAGCGCCTCAAATCCGATCCGTTGGCAATCAAACCCGAAATGCTCGAGGCGCAAATTGGTTTCGATACCGCCCGCGTGAACTTGACGGCGAGCAACCTGGATGTTCGGCGCAGTGTCAGCCGCGACCTGTTCACCTGGCTCGAGGCGAAAGATTTGTTGGATGTCGCCAAACTCAAAAACACCCTGGCGCAAGCGAATTTGAACGCCGCCAAAGTGCGCTTCAAATCTGGCGCGATCAATCAGATTGAAGTCAACCGTGCCGAGGCCGAAGACCGCAGCGCCGACACCGATCAGGAGAACGCCAACGCAGATTTCGAGGCGGCCGCCGCGAACTTGCGCACGCGGCTCGGAGAAATGCCCGCCGCGAACATTGCGCTCGAGGCCACGCCCAAACCTCAACGGGCGGCGCTCGAGGCTGGACTCGAGAATCAGCCACGGGTCGTGATTGCCAAAGGTGGCTTGGAACGGGCGAAACTCGACCTGGAAATCAAAGACAACGAATTCACGGCCAGCGTCGATGTGCAAAACGCGAAAACGAGTTTTACGAATGCGCAACGCAACCTCGAGGATGCACGCTCGAACGCGAAGACAACGCTCTCGGCGGCTTGGGATTCGTACACGGCCTCGCAAAAGGCGATCCCCGTTCGGGAACGCAGCGCGACGGTCGCCAAAGAGGACTTGAACGCACAACAGGCACGGTTCGCCAAAGGACTCGTCTCGAAACTGGCGGTGTTGCAGGCACAGATCGGCCTCGAGTCGGCACAGCTCGCCCGGGCCCAATCGCAGCATCGGCTCGGTTTGGCCGTCGTCGACTTGGCGGCGGCGGCGAACGTCGACCTCTGGGCGAAATAAGCCTCGAATCCTGAACTTCACAGTGTTCTCGAAATCGGTAAACTGAACCCGGAGGCACAACCCATGTCCGAAAACACACCATACGAAGGTGGACGCGCCGGCGACCTTCCATCGCTCGAGGGTTCACAGGTTTCACCCGGCTTCGTCGAGGACGCCAACGGCATCAAAGTCGTGCGTGGCGGCGGCGCGAACCGACGTTGGAACGGCATCCATTACAAGCAGGGGATTTCCGGCAAGAACGCGGGCACGCAGGCGCTTTCCATGAACATCGCCACCGTGCCTCCTGGAGCCGTCGCCTTCTCGCACATTCACGTCGAGTTCGAGGTGATCCTCTACATTCTCGAGGGTCGGGTCCGGCACATTTTCGGTCCCGGTTTGCGCGAAACCATCGACAACGAGGCCGGGGATTTCATTTACATCCAACCTGGAGTGCCGCACGAGGTCTACAACCTTTCCGACACCGATCCGGTCGTGGCGGTCGTCTCTCGCAGCACGGCGGATGAATGGGACAAGATCGTGCCTTACGACAAGAACAGCGAATAAGCCAAACCATCAAACCGTGAACCTCGAGTCGAAGACCCGGCTCGAGGTTTTGTGTTTGGGTGCAAATTTCAGGCTCGAGCATCGTCGGGCCAAGATCTTTGTGACTCGAGAATGCTGGATTCGGGATTCTCTTACGCCCGAGGTGCGTTCGGACGGAAATCGGGTCGCTTGCTTTCCTCGCGGCTGGCAACACGGTCTTTGCCGCCACTTTTCGCCTGGTACACGGCCCGGTCAGCCCGGTCCAAGACCATCGCGGCGGTCTCGTGCTGATCGCCAAGCGCCACGCCGAAACTGGCGGTGATGCGTTTGGCTTCACTGCGCGGCATGGCCTCGCCGAGGCGTTTGCGGATGGTTTCGGCGACGCGACGACCCGCATCGGTTCTCGAGTTGGGCAGCACGATGAAAAACTCGTCGCCAGAATAACGGGCGGCGATGTCGCCGATGCGGATGCTTTTGCGGATCACTTGGGCAGTTTCACGCAGCACGCGGTCGCCTGTGGCGTGACCGAAGGTGTCGTTCCAGCTTTTGAAATCGTCCAAGTCGATGAAGACCACGCAAGCGCCATTCTTTTCCAGCATCTCGTCCAACAACTGCATCGCGTGTGATCGGGCGAACAACCCGGTCAGTTCGTCGTGTGAAACCTTGAACTCGAGGGTTTCACGCACAATCTGAAGGGTTTCCCGGTCCTGTTCGGCGCGTTCGAGCGAGCGGAAGGTGTCACGGTATTGCCTTGCGATGGAGTTCGAGAAGATTACGGTGATGATCAGTGATCCGATCCAGGAGAGTGGCGGTATTCTCATGTCTGCGAACGAGGCCACAGCGTCGATCAATGCGGTGAACGCCAAGATGATGCTTGCCACAACCATCCCTCGGGCTTGACGCAAGTGTGGTGGTGCGCGTTGGATCACCTCGAGCGTGGTTCGGGCCAGGGCTGCCAGCAACAGAACCAGCACGGCAATCAACGGCACGCTCAGGGCCGGGTACGGCAGGCGGGTGTTTTCGGCGGCGGCGATCAGGGCGCCACGGTCTGCGGCGAGGGCGAACATCGTCAGGGCGCAGAAACCCCAGATGGCGACCATCAACTGTCCGGGCCGGGTGTGTTCGCGCCACCGCACGTATCCGATCACGGCAATTGGCACGCTGGCGAGCAAAATCAAGAGGACTCGCGTGGCCGGAATGGTCTCGAGCCAGCCGTTGCTGCTGACAAAGTACACGCCCATCCAGACGGCGTTCAGGCCAGTGATGATGCGGTAAACGCCCAACAGCGTGCGTTCGGAGGAGCGTCGCCACTCGAGCGTGAAACTGAGCCAGAGGACGATCAGGCAAAAGACGCAGACGACCAGCATCGGCAGGGACAATGGGTTCAGGGCGACCGATTGCATCATTGGATTCCGATGGATTGCAGGGAGGCTCGAGTCATCTCATGCTTTCGTTGGCGGCGGTTGCTTGCGTGATGGCAACCTTCCGATAGACTAAGGTTCGATGGCATCTGTTGGGCGTGCAAATCCAGCACGCCAATGAGCGTTCATGAGCTAGAGCGAAGCACCAGTTTCGTCTCGAGCCGTGCCGGACTGATGACCGCCTCGCCACGCAGACGCGCCAGCAGCAATTCAGCGGCGATTTGGCCTTTCTCAAGGTGCGGTTGATTGACGCTCGAGAGGCCCGCCCGTGCCGCCTCTGGCACGTCATCAAAGCCGATCACAGCGCAATCCTCGGGAATCTTCAGGCCCAAACTGCGTGCCTCCTCGAGCACGCCCAGGGCCAGCACGTCACTCATGGCAAGAAGGGCGGTCGGGCGAGGTTTTTGAACCAGCATTTCCCGCAAGCCCAAACGCCCCTGACCGTGCGTGTTGCTGCGGCACTCGAAGACAAAAAAATCTTGTGTCCAAACCAATCCGGCGGCCTTGAGTTCAGAGGTGTAACCGGCCAGCCGCGCTCGAGTTGCCTCACAGATGTCAGGAACGGAACCGTTTGGATTTGTGACCCAGCCGTTGCGAGGTGGGTCGCTGCGTTCCAAGCTCAGAATCCCGATCCTGCGATGTCCGAGTTCGAGCAAATGCCGCGCCGCAAGTCGCGCACCGGCCTCATCATCAATGTTGATGTGCAATGCCTGATCGCTCGGGGCATGATCGACCAGCACCAAAGGCAATCGACGCTCGAGCACGCTTTGAATCAATGGGCCTTGGGTCAGGCCGTAGGTGATGAATCCATCGACCGCCGCGTTGCGCACGCCCAGATGGTCATGAAGCTCACCGAGCGGGGCGGGCACGATGGTCAGGCCCAAACCTTCCTTTTCGGTTGCCTCAGAGATGCCTTGCAAGAACATCACAGCGGCGGGATCGCGGAAGGCATACGAAAGCCGAGCGCCGAACAGAACACCAATCACGCCCAAACGCTGCTGGCGGAGTCCTCGGGCGACCGGGTGAGGTCCGCTGTAACCCATGACCTGTGCTGTCTCGAGAATTGTTGTGCGTAAGGTTTTGGAAAGCTGATCCGGGCGGTTGTAGGCATTGCTGATGGTGCTCGGAGCGACGTTTAATGCTTTGGCGAGGTCTTTGAGTGTGGCGCGTTTCCCGTTCAATTCAGTCTCGAGCCTGCGTGAATCTAAATCCAGCGGTTGACCGGACTCGAGCCGAACCGTTGACATGGAGTTTTTCGGCCCAGGTTTGAATTGCGTTCGCTTGACGGGCATGAACTTTATGTTACGCTTTCTGAAACGATTCAGAAAAATCGATTCAGAACCCGAGGTCAATT
>JANOWZ010000762.1:0-4072 GCA_031418155.1 Deinococcales bacterium | reverse complement strand
GCATAGGCCGCAAACGCCGCGAAGATCACGCAAACAATCGTGGACAGGCTCGAGACGATCAGTGAATTGAGGAAGTACCGCGCCAATGGTTGCGCCCGGAAAATCTCGAGGTAATTTTTGAAACTGGCATCATTGGGCCAGTAGGTGATCGGTTTGGTCGTCAACTCGAGTTCGTTTTTAATGCTGGTCAGGAAGATCCAGATGATCGGGTAGAAACCGTTGATGACGAGCACCAGAAGCGCGAAGACGACGAGCACCCGTTGCCAGATCGATTTATCTCGGGCTCGGGCGGTCATGATTCCTCAGTTCGGAAAAAGCGCAGGTACAAAAATGTGATGACGAGCGACAGCGCGAATAATCCCAAACTGACGGTCGCACCATAGCCAAAATCCGTGAATTCGACCGTCTGTTTTTGAATGTAAATTCCCAACGTCTCGAGGACCGGACTGGCCCCAGCGTTGATGAAGGCGTAGGGAATGTCGAAAACTTGCAACGCCGAGAGCGTGCGAAAAATCAGTGCGACAGCAATCGCGGGTCGCAACAATGGCAGCGTGATTTTCCAGAAGACCTGCCAACTGGTCGCACCGTCCACTTCAGCAGCTTCGAGCAATTCTGCGGGAATGCTTTGCAAACCACCCAATAAAATCAGGGCGACAAAACTCGAGGTTTTCCAAATCACGGCCAGGACGAAAGCGGTGGTGGCCCATTGCGGTTGGATCAACCAGTAAATCGGTTGCAATCCGATTCGCTCGAGCAGGTCGTTGAAGAGTCCGTATTGTGAGTTGAACATCCAGGCGAACATTGTGCCGGTGATGACTTGCGGCATTGCCCACGGGAGAAGTAGCGCGACGCGAACGAGCCATCGCCAGCCCGTTTCGAGGTTGGCGAGCAGCGCGAGTGGCAGGCCGACCAAGAACGAGCCGGTCACGGTCAGAAATCCGAACCAGATCGTGCGCCAGAAATCCGCACTGAACCTCGGATCGGCAATCAGTCTCGAGTAGTTTTCCAGGCTGCTCGAGACTTTGCTGGGATCGGCGGTGTCTTGGACGCGCAGGCTCATGGCGAAAACGTTCAGCATCGGATACAACATCACCCCAACGAGCAATGCGGCAGCCGGAGCGAGCAGCAGCAACGCCAGTTCGGAATCGCGGACGTTCCCGGAACGCCAACGGGCCAGAAAGCTCGAGTTTGAGGATTGTTTTGTCTCGAGCATTTAGAACCTCGCGTCATGAGAATGGCGGTTGGCGTTTAGCTTCTCGCCAAAAGCCAACCGCCAACATGGATCGACTTACTTCAACAATGGCTCGAGTGCGGCCTGCATGTCCTTGAGCGCCTGATCGACGGTCTTGGCTCCAGCGACGACTTGGTTGACGTTGGTGCGAATGATTTCCGAGACCTTCGGGTAGTTTGCGGTCACGGGGCGTGGTCGGGCCTTTAAAATCACTGGGTAGAGCGCCGTGTAATGTGGGTTCGCAGCGAGGACTTTCGGATCGTTGTACAACGCCTTGCGCACCGGCAAAAATCCGCCTTTGATCGAAAGCTCGCGGCCAGATTCGACGCTGCTCATGTACTTGGCGAGTTTGAACGCGGCCTCTTTGTTCTTCGAGAACGCGCTGATGCCCCATTGCCATCCACCTTGGCAGTTTGCACTGGCCTTGCCACCAACGAAGCTCGGCAGGCGCGAGACACCAATGTTGCCTTTGACTTTGCTTGGGTCCGGGCTCGAGCCTTGGAAGTGCGCCCAGGCGTAACCCCAGTTCAGGCCAAAGACGGCGTTGCCAGCCTGCATGATTTTTCTCGAGTCATCCGTGCGCGTTTCGGCCATCGACAACGGGCTGACTTTGGATTTGTTGATCGCATCCACCCAGAGGTTCAAGGCTTTCCGTCCAAGGTCGTTGTCCACACTGACTTTGCCACCGGTCAGGACCTCGCCGCCCGCCGCCCAGAACGGTTGCAGGAAGGTGCAGACCGCGCCTTCAATCGGTGCGCCCTGAAAGTTCAAGCCTTGGAGTTGAGGGTTGGCCTCGCCCTTCATGATCTTGTCGGCGGTAGAGACAACCTCTTCCCAGGTTTTGGGCACGCTAGCGTTGTACTTCTCGAGCAGGTCCTTGCGGTAGTACAAGAACTGCGTGTCGGTCGTGGCGGGAAGTGCCCAGAGTTCGTTGTTGATTGTGTCTGCCGTGACCGGACCGGGAACATAACCGGACAGGAACGCCTTGCGGTCATCGTCGCCACCCAAGTATTTATCCAGCGGCTCGAGCCATCCGTTCGCCACGAATTGCGCGGGGCGGATCACGTCGATCAGCATCATGTCGAGGCTGGCATCTTTCGCACCCAAAACAGTGGTCAGGTATTGGCCTTGCAGTTCGCTGGTCGCACCGCCAATTTCGGATTTGACTTCGATGCCGGGATTCGCTTTCATGAATCGCTCGAAGATTGGTTGGATCAGGTCGGGCCGAAAGGTGCTGCCATAAAACACACGAAGTTCAGTTTTGCCGGTCTGTGCAGCTCCGATGGCGAGTGTAGTGGCAGAAAGAATACCGAGTCCAGCCAGAATGAAATTCCGTTTCATACTTCCTCCAAGTGGTGCAACTTGAGTTTGACCTGTAACGGGAGTCTAGCAAGTCTCGTGGATAACTTAAAGGGTTCTCGAGGTTTTGAGTTTGAGCAAGCGAACTTGGCTCGAGAGCGCATCAAACGTCCAGAGTTTGCCGTACAACGTCTCGAGGCCGACGAGGTGCTTGATGGCTTCACTTGCCATCAGTCCACCGATCACCGCCAGCAACGGCCCAAGCACGCCAAGCGTATCGCAATTGTCCTGATTCTCTGGCGGATTCGGAAAGGCATCACGCAAACTCAGTTTGGAATCGAAGACGCTGACCATGCCCTCGAGTCCTTGGGCTGCACCCCAAACCCAAGTTTTCTCGAGTTGAACGCAGGTGTCATTCACCAAATATCGAGTACCGAAATTATCGCTCGCGTCAACGATCAGATCGAAACTGGAGAACATTTCGCCCGCATTGTCTGGCGTGAGTTTTGGAAAGCCCTCGAGCTTGATTTCGGGATTGACCGTCGCCAGTCGCTCGAGTACCGCCTCAAGTTTGGGCCGTCCAACCTGTTCGCTCGAATACAAAGTTTGGCGTTGCAAGTTGTGAAGCTCGAGTGTGTCGAACTCGGAAATGCCAACGCGCCCAACGCCAGCCGCGACAAGATAATTCAAAACTGGCGAACCCAGTCCGCCCGCACCGATCACCAGCAGGCTCGAGGATTTCAGTCTCCCCTGCCCAGCCAGCGCGATTTCTGGCACGAGAATCTGTCTCGAGTAGCGCTTGAGTTCTTCTCGACTGAACGTCATGGGCCAGTCTACCTTTGAGCTTGGGTCCTCGGCCCTGGAACTTTTCGGGGTTCGAGGGCGTACTCTTGGGCATGTTCAGATTCTTCCTATTCGAGGCACTGATGGCCCTGCTCGCGCTCGCAGCCGGTTGGTTGGGACGGCGCATTCTTGGTCGGTTGCTACACGGGCCGATGGTGCTCGTTTGGGGTGCGATTTTTGGTTTGCTTTCTATGATCGGTTTCGGAATGTTTTTTGTCCAAGTGCCGTTTTTCGCCGATTTTATTGATTTGAACGGCGATCTGGTTGCCGGTGCACGAATCGCCTTTGTCCGCTTTTGGGACACTGGCCTAATCGGTGGTTTGATCGGGGCGTTGGTTGCGTCCTTCCCACGTTGGAATCAGAAACCAAAAAAGCCCGAGGATCGGCCTCAGGCTTGACGCATCGCCTCGAGTGCCGCCGTTAACCCTTCGGATTTCGTGCCAGAACCTTGGGCCATATCTGGTTTGCCACCGCCACGACCTTCAACATGCTCGAGGCCAATTTTGAGCAGTTCGCCAGCGTTGGCATTCGCACCGGGTCCGACTGCGACGGCAAGCATGGCACGGCCTTCAACTCGAGCACCAAAGATTCCAATTGCGCCAGGTTTGGCTGCAAACGCTTTGACGAGTTCGGTCATCAGGGCTGAATCCTCGAGTTCTCGGGAAACAATTGGTCCGAGTTCCGCAATCCAGGCGTTCG
>JANOWZ010000761.1:0-4677 GCA_031418155.1 Deinococcales bacterium | reverse complement strand
CGACGCTGGTACTTTCTCAACACGCCCTCGAGCGTCGCACCAAGTTTCAGCATCGCCGCTTGCGAGCGTTCATTCCTCGAGTCCACCTTGAACTGCACGCGGTTCGCGCCGAGGTGCTCAAACGCTCGGGTCATCAGCAACAATTTCCCTTCCGGGTTGCAAGGCCCGCCAAAAAACGCTGAGGTCAACATCGTGCCCACCTCGAGCCAAGCATCCGATTGTTTGACTTCGGAAAAAGAAATTCGTCCAGCAATCTGATTTTTCTCGAGCACACAAATGGCCCAATTCAGTCGGTTCGGAATGGCATTGATGCCCTCGAGATGCCGCTGCAAATCCTCAACCGTTTGAATGCTTTCGCCACGGCTGAGAAAATCCGTGGATTGCGCATCGAGACCCTCAAACATGCTCGTCGCGTGCAATTCAGGATTCAACGGCTCAAGGCGAATGAACTTCCCCTCGAGCGTGACAGGTTCAAGCCAATTCATTCACGCCTCAAACTCGAGCTTCTCGAGGTTGAACGCTTTGTGAATCGCCTGCACAGCCTGCGGAGCGAACTCGTCATCAATCGCCAAGGAAATGTTCAACTCGCTCGAGCCTTGCGAAATCATGTCGATGCTGATGTTTTCGGCGGCGACAGCAGTGAAGAGTTTTGCGGCCACACCGCGAGCGCCACGCATGCCCTCACCGACGATGGCGACGACCGCAATGGCCTCCCAGAATTCGATGGTGCGCACGATCTCGCTGCCTTCGAATTGTTTTTGCAACGCAAGAAGAGCGCGTTTACCGTCCGCCTGTTGCACGACCAGCGAAATATTCGCCATGCTTGAGCTTTGCGAAATCATGATCACATTGATGTCATGCGCCGCGAGCACATCAAAAATTTGCGCCGTGATGTCCGCCGCGCCAACCATCGCCGCGCCGCCAATGTCCACAATGCAGGCGTTGCGAATTGCGGTCACGGCTTTCACAACATTCTTCAGTGGCCTCGGATCTTTCGTGACCAGCGTTCCGGGAAAGCTCGGATCGGCGGCAGATTTAACGCGCAAGGGAATGCCTTTGTCCTGCAACGGCGTGACCGCCAATGGGTGCAAAACTTTCGCACCGAAGTACGCCATCTCCATGATCTCAAGGTACGAAAGTTGCTCGAGGTTTTGCGCCTCCTTGACCATGCGCGGATCGGTGGTCATGACACCATCGACATCTTTCCAAGTCCAGACTTCAGATGCCTCGAGCGCCGCACCAAGAATCGTGGCGGTGTAATCGCTGCCACCCCGTCCGAGCGTGGTGATCGCACCGTCCACCGTCTCGCCAATAAAGCCGGTGACGACAACGGTTTCACCACTTTCCAGAATTGGGTGGAGGCGTTCGGCAATCCTCGAGTACGTTTCGGGCAATGGTCGCGCATTGCCGAAATTTGAGTTTGTCAGCAAGCCCGCTTGACCACCAGTTAAATCTCGAGCTTTGATGTGCAATGCCTCGAGTGCGGTGGTCATCAACGGTGCGCTCAAACGTTCGCCGAACGAGACGATCAAATCTTTCGAGCGTTTTGAGAGTTCGCGCAGCAAGAAAATCCCCTGCACGGTCTGCGAAAGCGCATCGAACATTTCGGTCAATTTGCTGATCGCCCTCGAGTCTTCATCCGCTCCCAATTCGATTGCGGTCTTGAAATGCCGTTCCCGAATCATTGCAATTTCATCTCGAGCAAATGCGATCTCGCCCTGCTCGGCGGTCACGGCAATTTTGAGGAGTTGATCGGTCACGCCACTCATGGCGCTGGGCACAACGACAACGTGTTCACCGGCACGAACGCTGGTTGCAGCGAGGCTGGCGGAATGTTGAATGGCGGTTGTGGAACCCATCAAAGTTCCACCAAATTTCATGACAATCATGCGTGACCTCGAGAGGAGAAAATCAAAGGTGAAAGCGAAAAGGTGAAAGGTGAAAGTAAAAATTACTGCTCGAGAATCTGCGCGAGGTGATGCTTGAGATGCCCGACGTAGTCGACCATCAATGCCTCGAGCGTGATGGCATCGCCGCCGGAAATCTTGATGCGCGTTTGCAATTTGCTTGAATCCACGTTGTCCATCACGTGTAAAATGTGCGTGTTTACAGCATCCCACAACTCGAGCAATTCGCCCCAGTCTCGGGTCGCATAATGGTTGACACTAACCCAATCGTTTTGCTTGTACCCATCAATCTCGAGCACGCCATTGTTGAGGTGCGCCGGAATTTGCGCACGCACGAAACGCTGATGGTTGTTCATGGCGCTGTCAATCAGATGCCCGAGCAATTCCTTCGGTGTCCACTTGCCAACGGCTCGAGGGTGTTCGGCGCGTTCTTCAGAAAAGTCTTTCATCGCGTCAATGCCAGAATCCAATGCCTCAGCGAGTTCACTGACGGCATTCTCGAGCGTGGCTTCGTGTAAGTATTCTGAGTAATGCGTCTCAATCATTTGACCAACCTCGAGTCACCAATCAAGTTTTTCTGCTGCATGTATTCGGCGATTTGCACGGCGTTCAAGGCTGCGCCCTTCAAGAGTTGATCGCCAGAAACGAACAAATCCAGGCCGCCATCAAAAACCTCGCTCGAGCGAATCCGTCCGACCTCAACATCGTATTTTCCGCTGGCGGTGAGTGGCATCGGATAGAGGTTTTGTGCTGGATCGTCGCGAACCTCAACGCCTGGAGCGTTCTTGAGGATGGTGCGAGCCTCGTTCGGATCGGCAGGCTTCTCAAGCTCGAGCGTGATCGCTTCTGAATGCGTGCGCATGGTTGGGATGCGAACGGCGGTGCAGGAGATGCGAATGTCAGGCGCTCGCATGATCTTGCGGGTTTCCCAGGCGACCTTCATTTCTTCCTTGGTGTAGCCGTTCGGTTGGAAGCTGTCGATGTGTGGAATCACATTGAAGACAATGCTGTGCGCGAAGACGCTATTCGTTACCGGCTTGCCCTCGAGCGCGTTGCGGGTTTGATCCTCGAGTTCCTGCATTCCTTTCGCGCCCGCGCCGCTGGTGGCTTGATACGTGCTGATGATGGCGCGTTTGATGCCATACGCTTTGTGGATCGGATCGAGCGCCATGACCGCGATTGCAGTGGTGCAGTTCGGGTTGGCGACGATGCCGCCCCTGCTCCAATCCATTTCGTCCAAGACATCGCCATTCAATTCGGGCACGATCAAAGGAATCGCATCCTCGTAACGAAAGGCGCTCGAGTTGTCAATCACGATGGAGCCGCCCGCCACCCACGCCGGAGCTTGGGCTTTGCTGATGCTGCCGCCCGCGCTCGCCAGGATCACATCGGCATCGATTGCGCCCTCGGGCATGACTTTGACCTCGAGTGGCTGGCCTTTGAACATCAATTTCGTGCCTGCGCTGCGTGGGCTGGCGTACAAGTCCAGGCTCTCAAATTTCAGGCTGGATTGCTCGAGGACGCTTAAAAGTTCGTGTCCGACTGCGCCGCTGGCTCCGACAATCGCTAATTTCATGGTTCACACTCCTTGGGATTCTGCTGAGAAAACCTGTCCATTCGGTCAAAACAAAACCTGCCCGGTTGGGGGCAGGTGAGGGCGACGCGCTCGAGGGAGCCCGTCGCCTAGCTGGTCGTGGTCATCGGAAAGCTTGACATCTTCAGCGAATGTAGCATCAAACCCCGCCCGAGTCAACGTGATCTGCACACGCACGGCATGTCAGCGCCAACATATCAGCGCGGCCCTGTGTCACTGCGTTCCTGTATCCGTCAGGCAACCCAGGACCATAGAATGAGACCATGCAGTTGGTGAGCCTGGGAAGGTTGCAACTCGAACCGGATGCGTATCCGCGTCCCAAGTTGCTGCTGCTTGTGTGCTACCTGGCGCTCGAGGGTGGGCGTTCACGCGAGCATCTGCGCACCCTGTTCTGGCCGCAGGCAACAAACGCCAGTGCCAGCCTGCGCGTTGCCTTGGCGCAACTGAAGGCCGACCTGCCCGGTGCGGTTCAATTCACGGACAGCCTCGTGTCAACCGACCTGGGTTGCGATGCCGTCTCGTTGCTCGAGGCGTTCGAGGCGGGCGATTTGGCCCGCACGGTGGCCCTGTATCAGGGGGCTTTTCTGGATGGGGCAGCGTTGTCCGAATGGGGGCTTGAACTCGAGGAATGGGTGCTGACCACCCGTGAATTCCTGGCCGCCCGTGTCGTCGAAGCCCACCTGCGTCTGGCCGAAGAAGCGTTAGCGTTCTCAGAGACCGCTGTGGTCGAACACCATGTCATCGCCGCCCGAAACCTGCCCGGTGCGGCCCCCGCCGAGCCGGACACGCTGCTGCGTTTGTATGACCTGTTCGTGGGCATCGGTCATCCGTTGGCCTCCGATCTGCGCCGTGAAGCTGACGGCTTGGGCCTGAGTCTGCAACGCCGCACACCACATCCGGCGAGCATCGTGGCCCCGAACAACCTGCCCGCCTCTTTGGACACCTTTGTGGCCCGCCAAGCGGAACGGCTTGAACTGGTCAAACTCTTGGTCCAAACCGAATCGCGGCTGGTCACGGTGGTCGGACCCGGCGGGGTTGGCAAATCCCGTCTGTCGCTCGAGGTCGCCCGAGAACTGCACCGGGGCAGGCGCTTCCCCGATGGTGTCTTTGCCATCTTTCTCGAGTCGCTCGAATCGCCCGAGGCGGCCGTGGTTGAAATCTTGCGCGTGCTTCAGG
>JANOWZ010000760.1:0-8140 GCA_031418155.1 Deinococcales bacterium | reverse complement strand
CGCCACCTTGATTTCTACGTATTACTTCGTATCCTCCGAAATCCGTTGGCGCTGCACTGGACACTACTCCCGTTGGTCGGGTGATTTTGAGAAAACCACTCAAAATCACCGTGGTCTTGCACTAGGGGTCAAGAAGGGATTTGTAGAGCTTTTGCATGAGGCGTTGGACTTTGGCTGGGTACGGTTGCATGGTGGGGTTGATCGTAAACCGTTTGGGACTGGTCTGGAAATCGGGAAGTTATTTCGTATCAAACCCTTACCAGGGGATTTCACCGTCAATCACGTAGCATAGCCTGCGGACTGATCTGCAAAATTGGCGCGCACTGTTGATCCTGGACAATCCCGGACCCAAGACCGGTCATGCTCGAGTGTGCAAGTCTGGCCTTGGGTGCCGCACAGAACGTGGTCAGTGCGAGCAGCAAAGGTTCTGACCGGGTGCGCCAAGAATTACGGGCATTTGTGAAATGGAACTTGAAACGGACCGGAACAGCCCATTCAGGACACGGGGTTCAATTGGCGAGCACCTCGGCGGTCGCATCTGCCCAACTGATGCTCGAGGATTGCGGTTTGTCACTTTCGTGGCAAGCGCTCGCTGCCTGAAAGTATGTGCATCAACTCAGGTTGCCGTTTTGGGGGCAGCCAATCCTTACGAGCCTTGGATCATGCGGTAAGCGTTTAGTGACCTGGAGGCATGCAAGATGTGATTCGTCATGCCCTCAGGACAGCCCATTCCCTCGAGCATCATTGCGAATCCGGCCATGCAAGGCGCGAGGCGCAGCCTGATGATCGCACTGCCCTTGGCTGGGCTTGCGTTCGTGGTTGGCATGGTGCTGAACCCGCTCAGTGGGCAATCCAGCCCGTTCGATCAGATCACGTATCCGTTCGCCAGTTTGGGCATGTTCATGATGTACCTGGTGCTGTTGATCCGCAAGGACAGCACCAACCTGGTGATCCTGATGGCGGTCAACCTCTCGAGCCTGTTCTTCTTGTCCAAACTGATTTACATTCTGTTTGCCGCAACCAACATCAACATCGTCGCAGAGATGACCGAGAGTTTCTTCTGGATTCCAGCGATGTACGTGGTCAGCCTGTTCGCTGACGTTCAAAAAAGGGCAAGAATCATGCCCAGCCTATTCGTGACCGGCATGCTCACGATCAGCTTGGCGTTCATCGCGCAAAACCTGCTGGGTGCTAGCGCCAATTACAGCGCGATCTTCGCGCTCCTGGAACTGAACCTGGCCAACATGACGCTGTTAACGATCTCACACCTGTTGGTCGCCTTCAAGGATGGGTTCGTGAGGGCAGAAACCCACGCTGAAACCATGCAATACTTGACCTACACCGATCAACTTACGGGACTGAACAACCGGCTGGGCATTCAATTGAGCCTCGAGCAGACACTTGGCAAAAGTGATCGGCAACCGGTGAGTCTGATCTTCCTGGACTTGGATGGCTTTAAAACCATCAATGACACGCTCGGCTCGAGCATCGGGGATGCTGTCTTGCGCGAAGTTGCCAGACGCTGGCAGGGTTTCTGCCGTGACCGGGACCACCTTGGACGTTGGAGCGGCGATGAGTTCATCGCCATTCTCGATGGGGTCGGCGGCAACGAGGCGAGCGCCATCGCACACCGCCTGATGGAGGCCCTGACCGAACCGTTTCAAATTGACGAGCACCTGGTGCAATTGACCGCCAGCGCTGGACTCAGCAGCTTCCCAGAGGATGGCTCGAACGGACACGACTTGCTCAGGCACGCCGAGAGTGCCTTGTTAACGATCAAACGTTCAGGCAAGAACAATGTTCGGCGTTTTACCCCGGCCATCGAGGGCGAAATCGAGGAACGCCAACAACTCGAACGCGACCTGAGACTCGCACTCGAGCGTCACGAACTCGAGTTGGCGTACCAACCGATTGTCGATCTGAAATCCGGTCAGACCGTCAAAGCCGAGGCGTTGCTGCGCTGGCGACACCCGACCAGAGGCATGGTCTCACCGGCCACATTCATTCCCATCGCCGAAAGCAGCGGTTTGATCGTCACGCTTGGTCGTTGGATTCTGCAAGAGGCTTGCACGCAGGCCAAAATCTGGAATCAACCGGGCAGGCAGGCCATCCGTATCGCCGTGAACATCAGTGCCGTCCAGCTTGGACATCCAGATTTCTTACATGTGGTCGCACAAACCCTGGCCAAGACGGGTCTGCCCGCCAAACTGCTCGAACTCGAGTTGACCGAAGGCACGGTGCTGCGGGACATCGGCGAGGTTCAACGCACCCTGAGCGAGCTGCGCGAACTGGGTGTCAGCTTGGCGATAGACGATTTCGGCACGGGATACTCGAGCCTTTCGTACCTGCGTGACCTGCCGATCCAAACCATTAAGATTGACCGGTCGTTCGTCAAGGATTTGGGCACACCCCGCTACGGCCCACAATTTGCACTCGCGCTGATTGAGGCGATCCTTTCGATTGCCCGCACCCTTGATCTTGAGGTGGTCGCCGAAGGCATCGAGGATGAAACACAACTGCTCGTGCTGCGCAGCCTCGGTTGCGGCAGCGGTCAAGGGTATTTGTTTGCCCGTCCCGAACCTGGCATGACCCTCGAGCATCGCCTGCGCAATGGCACGGTCAGCCTGGGCGCACTTCACAACCTGAATTAGAACAAACCTTCATGCTGCTGATATCAGCCTTTACCGATACCATTTTCATCCCAATCCAGTAATCTTAGAGCAGATGATTCGTCAACTTGACCCAAGCAGCAGCCTCGAGCGTCCTCGGGTGCCAAAAGACTTGAGCGGCCTGTGGTTTGTTGCACCATTTTTCCTTCTATTCGCGGCCTTTGGGGTTTTCGCACTGCTGTTTACCTTGTTCATTTCGTTTCACAATTGGGACCCGATCACCGGCACCGGCGAGTTCGGATTTCGTGGCCTGAAATATTACGGCCTGGTGCTGATCGATGCCGTCTTCTGGTCGGCGTTGCTCCGTTCACTCGCGGTTGGCCTGCCAGGTATTGTCTTACAGCACCTGATCGCCTTGCCGCTCGCGTTTGCGATGCACTTGGTCTACCGCAACACCGTCGGACGGCTCGGCACGCTGTTTTTCCTGCCATACATCGCCTCGCCGGTGGCGATCTCAGCGACGCTTGGGCTGATGTTCAGCATCGTCACGTACCCACTGAACGACCTGCTCGCCGCGATTCACGACTTCCTGCCGTTCGTGCCTCGAGCCATCGAATCTCAGGGCAGTTTCCAGATTTTCTCGCAGATTTGGGCACTGGTCGGTTGGAACGTCCTGTTGTACCTGATGGCCATGAGCGCCGTGCCCCGCAGCGTGCTCGAGGCAGCGCAGCTCGACGGCGCGGGCTTCTGGCAGCAACTGACACGCGTTGTGATTCCAATTGTGCGTCCAATGGTTTTTGTCGCCTTCAGCATGAGCGTCATGCAGGGCTTACAGACGAGCACTTGGAGCCCCCT
The DNA here is from genome assembly GCA_031418155.1 of Deinococcales bacterium. Classification (GTDB taxonomy): domain Bacteria; phylum Deinococcota; class Deinococci; order Deinococcales; family JAAFIG01; genus JANOWZ01. The sequence goes on along the minus strand of JANOWZ010000760.1, from coordinate 4,676 downwards.
CTACGAGCGACCAGAGAACATTCGCCTGCCCGCTTACATCAATCAGACCGCGTTCTTGTACACGAACTTCGGCATGGCCAGCGCCCAGACGTGGTTGTTCTTCGTGGCGATGATGCTGATCGTGGGCCTTGCCTACACGATGTTCGGTCGGAATTTCACGGCGCTCGAGACACCCGCCAGTTTGGAATCGGATCATGCACCGTTGCGCCTCGCGCCTGTGACCACGGTGATCGTGAAGATCCTGATTGGGTTTGGACTCGTCTCGAGCATTTACCCGATTGCACTCTTGTTTTTTCAGGCGACGCAATCGAGCAGTTTTCAGGCCACCACCTTCGAGGTCGGACCGGACGCTCGACTCAATTACCTGATTCTTTTGGATCACCTGCCCACGTTTTGGCGCAACCTGTGGAATGCCGTCTACGTCTCGGGCCTCGCCAGCCTTGGGGCCATCATCACCAGTGCGCTCGCCGGATTCGCATTCGCTTCGCTCGAGTTTCGCTTCAAACGCCAACTGTTCGCCGTGGTCATGGGCGCAATGTTGTTCCCAGCCATCTCGAGCGCGATTCCGTACCTGATGGAAATGCGAATTCTGGATTGGATCGACACGCCAAAAGCCCTCTGGGTCCCGGCAAGTTTCAGCGCCTTGGGTGTTTTTCTGGTGCGGCAATTCACTTTGAACGCCGTGCCACAAAGCACGCTCGAGGCGGCACGGATTGATGGCGCGAACGATGCGATGATGTTTTGGCACATCGCATTGCCATTGATGAAACCGGTCTTGTCCACCGTCGGTTTGCTGACCTTTGTCACGACTTGGAATCACATCGAAGCGGCCAGCCTGCTGATGCGTTCGGATGAGACGCGGTTGCTGGCACAGTCACTGGATTTGATGGTCACCACCGATGTCTTCTCGAGGGGCGGCAACGGAGGACCAGGCGGTTCGGGCTTAAATTCTGCCGTGATCGCAGCCGCGATTGGGTCAATCCCACCATTGCTGATTTACGCCTTTACCGCTGGAAACCTAGGGCGAGGCTTGGGCATTGGCGGCTCGAGTTTCAAATTTCTGAGTCTGAAATTCCGTTGGCCCGAGCGTGACTCAAATCAGAAAATGCCAAGCTCGAGGTTCGATCTCGCCAAATTTGATTTGGCAGGAGCCGATGGGGTTCGCGCCATTGCCTGCCTGATGGTCGTTTTCAGTCACCTTGGACAACGTTTAAACATGCCCGAACAAGCGCCCACAATGCAGGCGTTTCAAGCCTTCCTGATGAAAGGATCGTTCGGAGTCAGCGCCTTCTTCGTGCTCTCGGGAATGCTGCTCTCGCTCCCATTCTGGACGCGCTACCTTGAAGGCAAACCCTTCCCAAACCTGCTCGAGTACGCCCGTCGCCGCTTCCTGCGCATCGCACCAGGTTTTTACGCCAGCCTGATTGTCGTCTTCCTAATCGCTCGGGTTCTCGAATCCGGCGAACATGCTTGGTTGCGATTGTTCAGCGGCCTGACCTTCACGACTGCGTTTCACTGGATCACACTCTTTCCAGTTGAACTCAACGGCCCACTGTGGAGCATCGGGTTCGAGGTCGTCTGTTACGCGCTGATGCCATTGTTCATGATCGGCCTGTTCGCCATCTCTGGCACTCGAGGCAGCACGCACACGACCGTCAAACACACGACCAAAGAAACCGTGCGCGAAGATGCTCGAGGGACCACCAAAACCATTACGCGCACCACCACACGCAGCACCACAAAACTCAACAATGCCAATAAAGAAACTCGAGACTCATCCAGCAATCCCGGCTCGGCTCGAGTCGCCTTCATCTACTGGTTTGGCGTGCTCGCACTCGCCATTCTCGCGCACGGTTGGATTGTCACCAACATGATCCCCGACAGCGAAGGGCGCGGCTGGGACAACGGCTTGATCGGCGGCGCGAAATATTGGATGCCGAATTACAACGTGGTCGGCATGTTCGCCCAATACTGCATCGGCGTGCTGACCGCTGGTTTCATCGTCTACCGTCGCCGTGAAATCCGTGACCTCGAGCCGAACCAACAGCGCAGCGTGATTTTTGATCGCATCGCCATCACCGCCGGAATCCTCGCACTCGGATTGATGTTCGTGCTGCGCAACTCAGACGATTACTTCCTCAGCCTCGGGGCGCAACCGTATGCGTTTCCGACGTTTGCGATTCTGGTCGCGCTGGTTCTGGCTTGCACGCCATTCTCGAGGTCATTCCGATTCATCCTCGACAACACGTTCTTCAAGTACACCGCAAAACTTTCATTCGGCTTGTACATCTGGCATTACCCAATCCTTGAGGTCATGCGATTGCTGCACAACTATAATTTCAAATACTTCGGCATCAATGATGTTTGGCATTGGGCGGCACTGTGCAGCTTCGCATTGATCGCCGCATACTCGCTGGCAAGTTGGTCGTACACGCACATTGAATCGCCATTCTTGCGCAACATCGAAAGCGAGAAAAAAGCAAGCTCGAGCACGAAAAAATTGCAGACAACCGCTTGATTACTTGTTCTCCTCGCGCTCGAGCCATTCGGCGTAACTGACTCGCGGGATTTGAAACGCATCTCGGGTTCGCGTGTAGCCACCCAAACCACCCATGCGACCAATCAATTGCAATCCTGGCGAATCGACGTAAAACTTTTCGGCATCGACAAATTGATCGGCAATGTGAATCTCGAGCACTTCGGCAATGACCACGCGGTTGTTGCCAATCTCGAGGATCGTATCCAACTTGCATTCGAGGCTGACGGGACTCTCGAGGATTCTTGGCGCTTTGATTTGGCGTGACTGCGCGATGTTCAATCCGGCCATCGCCAGTTCATTCACGCCTTCAGGAAAATCCGTGGCAGTCGTGTTCATCGCCTCCATGATCTCCTCAGAAACCAGGTTGACCACAAATTCTTGCGTCGTGCGAATGTTGTGAAACGTGTGCTTCGTCTTCCCCGGCCCGAGCGCCACAATCGGCGGATCGCTGCCAATCGCGTTGAAGAAACTGTACGGCGCGGCATTGACCCGACCCTCGAGATCCAGCGTGGTCACGAGCGCAATCGGTCGCGGCACGATCACACCGGTCAGGAGTTTGTAACGGTTGCGAGGCTCGAGGTTTTTCATGTTGAAGTGCATGTAGATAGTCTTGCACAGATCATTGTTATGCTCGAGTCATGGGCAAACGCGAGCGGTTCAAGTTGGATTGTTCTGTGTTCGTGCTGCTGTTCAGGGACCGGAAGTTTTGCTTTTTGCAACGCACCGGAACCGGTTGGAAGGATGGCTTTTACAGCGTTCCAGCCGGAGCCCTCGAGCCAGGAGAGACGCTGGTCAGTGCCGCCATTCTGGAAGCTCGAGAAGAAGTTGGCGTAGAGTTAAAACCCGATCAACTTCGCCTTGTTCACACGATGCACTGCCGCACCAAAGACAACGAATGGCTCGGGCATTATTTTATGGCGGAAACTTGGAAGGGTGAAGCCAGCTTGCTCGAGCCTGACAAGCACAGCAACCTGACATGGGCATTCGTGACGCAACCACCAAGTCCGTTGCTGCCTTATGTGCAACAGGCGCTCGAGGCGATCATGCACAATCAACGCCATTCCGAGTTCGGTTGGGAGCACCAGTCGATTGACGGTTAAACTGTTCGCATGACCTCATCACTGTCCCGCAGCACGCCAGAATCGCAAGGTGTTTCGTCTCGAGCCGTCTTGGAATTACTCGAGGATGCAACGCGCCAACACATCGAATTGCACAGCTTAATGATCTTGCGTCACGGCACGGTTATCGCTGAAGGCTGGTGGAAACCTTACGCGCCAGAACGCCTGCACACCTTGTTTTCGCTGAGCAAATCTTTCACCTCGAGCGCGATTGGTTTCGCTGTCACCGAAGGCTTGCTGACCGAGGACGGCACTGTGGTCTCGTTCTTTCCAGATGATTTGCCGCTCGAGGTTTCACCAAACCTGGCACGAATGCGAGTGCGTGATTTGCTGTCCATGTCCAGCGGTCACGCCGACGATACGCTCGGGCCACAGATCTGGCGGCAACCCGGAAATTGGGTTCGCACCATCCTCGAGCAGTCCGTGCCGTTCGAGCCGGGAACACATTTTGTCTACAACACTGGCGCAACCTTCATGCTCTCAGCGATCATTCAAAAAATCACAGGTCAGAACTTGCTCGCGTATCTCGAGCCGCGATTGCTGCAACCACTCGGGATTGGGGGCGCGACTTGGGAATCGAATCCTGACGGAATCTGCTTCGGTGGTTTCGGCATGAATGCACGCACCGAAGACATCGCCAAGTTTGGCCAGTTGTACCTGCAAAAAGGCATTTGGAATGGACGGCAAATCCTGCCAGAATCCTGGATAGACCAAGCGACCCGCACGCACATTGACAATGGAGATCACTCGAGCGATTCTGGCCTCGGCAACGATTGGGGCATGGGTTACGGCTATCAATTCTGGCGGTGCAGGCATGACGCGTACCGTGGCGATGGCGCGTTCGGGCAATATTGCGTCGTCATGCCCGAACAGGATACGGTGATCGTGATGACGGCTGGCATGGCGGACATGGCGGCGGGTTTGAACCTCGTTTGGGATCACTTGCTGCTGAACATGCACCCAGAAACGCTCGAGGAAAATCTTGTAGATCAGGCGGAACTTGCGAGTGCGTTGGCTCA
>JANOWZ010000759.1:0-2185 GCA_031418155.1 Deinococcales bacterium | reverse complement strand
CGCCGTTGACGATGATCGTAGCGCTACCGGTTTTGGCCTCCGAGTCAAAATCCACGCTGCCAGAAACCTTGTTGGTGCGGGCCGTGAAGTTCTCAATCGCGGTTTCGTTCTCGATGGTGAAGACGTTCTGTGCGGCAAACTTCTCGTCGGTTGGCACGGTGTACTTGGTGGCGGCAGCGAATGCGGTGATGCCGACGGCGGTGATGCTCGAGAGTGCAATGGCGGTGATGATGGTGTTATGCGTGACTTTTTTCATAATGAACCTCCGTGTTTAGAACAGACTGAGACCAGAAAAGCGGAGCTGTTGTTGTGATCGGGCCAACCTCAGTGCTGACTGTTGGAAGTATGCAATTGATCTGTTCGCAACGGTGTCAAGGCTCCAACACCTAGTATGTTAAGCAGCCGACACACAGTTCTCTGGGAATGTGCATTCACAGGGTTTATGTTGGCCCAATGGTCATGCAAGTAACGACGCTCGAAACCGAATCTGGGAGAATACGATCATGATCAAACCCTCAAACCTCTACCAACGCTTGATTGAAGGACTTCGAGGCGGCACGGCGCAAACAAAAGAAGCTTCGCAAACGGGTCTTGGTGAAGTATGGGTCGTGGCCGACACCAACTGGAGCAACCTGATCACTCCCGCCGAAATGGAAACGATGGGTGCGATCTGTCCGCCGCGACCTTACCGCAAAAATGAATCGATTTACCGCACCGGTGATGCCGCCGAAAGCCTGTACATCGTGCTCGAGGGCAGCGTCAAATTGAGCCTGTCGGCCAATGCTGGCCGTGAACGCATCGTCGCTGTCTGTGGGCCGGACGATTTTTTTGGCGAATCGTTCCTGACCGGTGCTCGAGTCCGAAAATCCGAAGCGGTTTGCCTGTCGGATCGCACGGTCGTTTGTCCGATCTCGAAGGCACAATTTCTCGAGGTTTCACATCAAGTGCCAGGTGTCGCCGTCAGTTTTGCCGGTGTGCTGGCCGAACGGGTGCAGACGCTCGAGCAGCAACTCGAGTTGATGACTTTGCCCGCGCAGGCACGATTGGGGCGTTGCCTGATCTTGTTGGCCCAGCGTTTTGGCACGCAAGTCAGTCCCGGCGTGATGACCTTAAACCTTGGTCTCAAGCATGAGGATTTGGCGAGCCTCGCCGCGACGACACGGGTTTCTGCAACCCAAGCGATGAGTCAATGGCGGGCGCTCGAATTGATCGAAGGCACACGCGGCGAGTACACGATCAATGTCAGCGGGCTCGAGCGATTGGTTGAAGGGCTTGTGCTTGAGCACATGGGTTGATGGCTTACGGATTCCAGAAGTGCAGTTTTCGATCCTCAGTGCCAATTGCAACCGCTTCGCCAGCCATGACAAGATTGCTCGAGTACGCCGCGCCGAGGTCGTAACTGCTTTTGATTTCGCATCGGCTCGAGCAAATAATCTTTTGCAGTTTGTCATGGTCCTGGTTCGGCACGATCAAATGTCCGGGAGCAATCGCCAGAGCGCTCTCGAGGTTGCGCGAATTGATGCTGTGGCTCGAAAGACCTCCGAGTTGCTTGCTGGCGCTCAGAGAGCCCTTGGATGCCGTGTAGCGGTTCAGAATCCCACCGATGTGCGGCGTGTGAATCGCGTAGACCTCGCCAAAGCCCACGAGCGGGTTCAACCAGCGATTCGGTTGTCCAAAATCGGGACCGGTACTCAACTTGAGTTTGCCCGCGTTCAAGCCAATCAACGCGAGGGCCGCACCACCATTCGGGCCGGAGCGCACGACCGCAAGTTGATCTCGAGCACCGATCCTGACGGGTCGCGCAGTGATGTCCTCGAACACAAACGGTGCGGGCAGGTCGTAACGGTGAATGACCTCAAGTGAATGGCGTTCCAGAATCACAATCGAAGTCGCTTCGATAGCATCGCCAAGAACGCCATGCTTGTAGCGATCCGTCGATGGTCCGACGAGCGCCGCAACCTCACCATTTCCGGTTCCCTCGAGATCAACCAAGCTCAGCCGAGCATCACGCAGGGCGTTCAGTTTGGCGCGTTCAACGATCTTCCAGGTTTCACCGCTGGACTCGAGACGCAACAAATCACCGTTTGCGGCGACCGCGATCACTCCGGCGGGCAAGGGCAGCACGCCAGAATTCAAGGAAAGTTTCGCACCAGAACTCGAGCGAATCCGATCACCTTCGAGCACC
>JANOWZ010000758.1:0-7635 GCA_031418155.1 Deinococcales bacterium | reverse complement strand
GCGAATTTCAAAGGCAGCGCCTGTCAGGTCATGGTTCGGGCATTGAATGCGGGCCTGTACGTTTGCTTTAATGATGCAATTCAGGCGGGCAAAACCTACAGCCTGATCACAACTCGAGATGCCATTGTGGGCAGCGCTTCGATCACGTACTTTCAAGGTCCTGCCACAAGCTCGAGCCGTCAGGCATTGTGGGATGTCGTTTCGGGCAGCATCAAGGTTCTGTCGGTCTCGAGGTCGAAGATTGAGTTCGTTATTAGCGCTGCGAAGTTCTCGCCCGCCAAGGGGTTCGGCAGGAACCTGGCCAGCGGTGAATTCATGCTCGAGGCTGAAACGACCGTGACCGACATCAGCAATTTGCCCTGAGTGTTTCAGTCATCCAGGTGAAACTTGTGCAGCAGTCGGTGCAACATCGGTGTGAACACGAGTGCGGCGGTCACGATAAAAACCAGTCCGGCATACAGCGCGTAAAACCCGGCGAAGAGTTTGCCCGCCTCGGTCTGTGGTGCGTTGACCGGTCCCATCCCGCCGAGCAGCATCGCGGCATTCAGGAACGCATCGACCATTGACAGGTGCTCGAGGTTGACGTAACCAAACATGCCCAACCCAAGCGAGGCGATCAGCAACGCGCAGGCCGCGCCGAGGTGACTGGTCAGGCGTTGGATGAACTTCTGGCGTGGCAGCACGGGTTGTTTTTTGGATTCGTACATGGTCTCTCTCGGTTTTCGTTCGGAGTGTAGCCGATTTGCGCTGCTCGAGAGTGCATGGATCAAAAAACGTTCCCGGATGATTCACCCGAGAACGTTTGCGGATTTTAATTTGCCTCGAGCAACTTTTGAATTCGGACTTTCGCAGAGGATCGAATGGTGAGCGCAGCGTTTCCAAAAACATTGCAACGCAGCTTGCCACGCATTTCAACGTTTCAGCCGCGCTGTTCTTGTCGGTTCAGGTTTGCGTTTTAACTGCTCGAGCCTTCAGTTCCGCCCGTTCCACCACTGCGACGCCTGCGCCTGCGACGACGTTTGGCTGGGGCTGCGGTGTCTGGGGTTGCGGGCATCAGGCTGGCAGCATTGGCGGGTTGCGCTGGAAGCGCACTGTTGGTTCGCGCTGGAAGCGCACTGTTGGTTCGCGCTGGTGTCGCCCCCGCAACTCGAGGTGCTGGAACTGGTCGGGCTTGTGGTGCTCGAGCCGGGGCGGGTTGCCCTTCAACTTGTGGACGTGCACGATTCGGACGCGCATTGGGCGTGCCTTCGGCGGGTCCGGCCTGCGTGCGGTTTTGGTTGCGTTCAATCGCGGGTTTGATCAATGGCGCGACGGTCGGTTGTGCGGCTCGAGGTTGTGGTGCTCGTCCCTGTGGTTTGCCTTGCGGTTTCGGCCCGCGTGACGGTTGGGCTTGTCCGCCTCGAGCCTGCTGGTTTGGAGGTCGGTTGCTCGGGTTGCTCGGCCTCGAGTTAGCGCTGTTCTCGCCTTCCTCTTCGGTCGGGCGCACCCATTCCCCGAAGTACAGGCTGCGTGCCGTAACCTTGACCGGCCTCGAGTGTTCACCTTTTGGGCGACCGTGCAGCACGACAACGCGACGGTTGTCGGCTTGGCCACTGCGCGTGCCGTGCGTTTCGTGTTGGGTGCGGACGCGCTTGGCATCACGGCGGGGGTTGGTTTTGTCCATATCAAACTCCTTGAGGTCGATTTGGCGTGCGACAGCGTTGACGCTCTCGATTTGCACGCGAAGGCTCGAGCCGAGCCTGGGGGGTTTTGCGGCGTTGCGGTTGGTGATGTCCGTGTCTGCAAGCAGCCCTTCGACACCGTTCTCGAGCGTGACGTACAGGCCCTGATTGGTGATGCCGCTGATTGTGCCTTTGAACGATTCTTCGGTTTTGTCGGCGGTGTGATCCATCGCCCAACGGCATTGGTAGTAGCGCGTCAGGTCACGTTCGGCATCGGCAGCGTTGCGTTCGCGTTCGCTTGCATGTTCGGTCAGGGCTGGAATGGTTGCCTCGAGCGCTTCCTTGCGGGTTTTGCCGAGCTTGCGGGCCAAGCTTTGTTTGAGGATGCGATGCACGATCAAGTCCGGGTAACGGCGGATTGGGCTGGTGAAATGCAGATAATCCGTGAACGCCAATCCGAAATGTCCGAGGTTTTTGCTGGCGTATCGCGCTTGCCGCATCGAGCGGAGCAGGAGGTTATTGACGGCCCGTTCCTGTGGCGTGTCGCGCACTTGCACCAGTATCTCCTGGTACGCCTGTGGTGTCGGCTTGCCGCCCGGAATCGCCAATCCCATCTTGCCGAGTTGTTCTGTGACCTCGAGAAAACGTTTCTCACTCGGTTCTTCGTGCACACGGTACGGCACTGGAATCTCGCGTTCGTGCAGGTATTCGGCCACCGTGCGGTTGGCGAGCAGCATCAAATCTTCGATCAAACCTCGAGCCGTTTCTTCTTTGACCGGCACGAGCGAGAGCGTTCCGTCCGGCGCGACATCGACCCGAACTTCGCGCAGTCTAAAGTCGAGGCTGCCCTCGCGGAAGCGTTTTTCGCGCAATCGCGTCGTCAGTTTGAGGAGAAGATGCAGATCGCCTTCGAGGTCTCGAGCGTGGTCCGGCATTGCGGATTTGCCTTCGCTGAATGCCTGAACTTCGTCGTAGGTCAATCGTGCTCGAGAGTGAATCACGCTGTTGACCATGGCGGTGTTGACGATCTCGCCGTTGGCGGTCAGTTGCAAAAGCACGCTCATCGCCAGACGGTCCTCACCAGGTTTGAGCGAGCAAACGCCGTTGGAAAGGTGCTCGGGCAGCATCGGCAAAACTTTTCCGGGCAGGTACACGCTGGTGGCGCGTTCCTGCGCCTCGCGGTCGAGCGCCGCGCCCTCGAGCACGTAATGCGAAACATCGGCAACGTGAATGCCAACCAGGAAGTGACCATTTTGCAGCGGTTCGATGTGAATCGCATCGTCGAAATCTTTGGCATCGCGGCCATCGATGGTGAAGACGCGCTTGCTGCGCAAATCGGATCGACCCTCGAGCGCGGATTCTGGAATTGTAAGCGTGACCTTTTCGGATTCGGCGAGCGCAGCAACTGAAAATTCTTCGTGCAGGCCAAATTTTTGGATCACGGCACGGGTTTCAACTTCTGGTGAATCGCCAGATCCGAGCACTTCGACCACTTGGCCATAGGCTTCGTCCTCGCCGGTTTGTTCGGGCCAGAACAGTTTGACGGTCAGTCGGGCTCCGGCGCGAATCTCCTCGAGTCCGTCCGGTACGAGCATCGTGCGCGGCAGTCGGCGTTCGTCGGGGCGCAGGATCGCATACCCGTGCGCGAACTCGAGCGTGCCGACCACGCTTTGGCGGCTGCGTTCGAGGATGCGAATGATCTTGCCCTGCGGTCCGTCGGCACCTTTGTTGCGTTCCTCACGGATGACGACTCGATCACCGTTCCAGGCGGCGAGCGTGTTGTTCGCTTCGACCAGCAGATCGCGCAAGCCTGGCGTTTCTGGCGTGACGACCCCGCCCATGTTTCCGGTAAAGAATCCGTCGCGGCCATTGTCGCGTTTAGAATTCTGGTTGGCTCGAGCATTGCTGCCACGACCGTTGCTGTTTGCGTACTGTCCGCGCCGTGCGTTGCGGTGCGGCGAACGGTCTGGACGGCTCGGCGCGATGGGCGTGAAGGCCGGTTTGGAACGGGTTTGGAAGCGACCCACGATCAAATTCAAATCGCTGGCGAGCGCAAAGGAAAGCCTACGCGGTTGCGTCAAACGGCGTTCGGCCACCAAACGTTCCAACGCTGCCTCGAGCCCTTTGCGTTCACCCAAACGCTCGAGGTCTTTGGCGGGCAATTTGGCCAGCAAATCCCTGGCCTGATGCGGTTTCGGGTTGGCACGGAAGTACTCGAGCAGTGCTTCGACCGGATCGAGTGGTGCAATTTGTGATTCGAAGATGCTGGTCCGTCCCGTGCGCCGACTGCGGGCAATCACAGCGGGTGAAGTGGTTGGAACATTGCCGTTTGTTGGCGGTTCCGCGACAACCTCAGGTTCGGTCACTTCAACATGTTCTGGCTCGAGGCTTGCGGCGGGCGTTTCGATCACGGCTGGAACTTCAAGCGTCGGAGCCTCGAGCGTGACGGCTTTCGGTTTGCGACCTCGAGCCGCTTTGACCGCTTCCACGACTGGAGCCTCAACAATCACCGGCTCGAGCACGGCGACAGGCTCAATGACTGGCTCGACGACTTTTTTTGGACGGCCTAGACGCGCCACAACTGCGGGAACTTCAAACAGTGCGACTTGAGGTGCTGGCTCGAGCTTTAATTTCTTGGCTTTCACGACTGGTTTTGCGACTGGCTTGACCGCTGGCCTGCGTCCCGGTTTGACCGGTGCGGCTTTGACTGGTTCGGGTTTCGTGGCTTTCGCTTTGACGACCGATTTCGTGGCTTTCGCTTTCACCGCTGGTTTCGCTGGCGCGACTTTCACGGCGGGCGCTTTGACCTGACGGGTTTTCTGGGTTGCTTTTGTGGGAGCTTCGGGCGCTGCGATGGCGCGTTTGCTTCGCTTCGATGGTGTGGTGCTAATGATCTCTCCTGGCGACCTGTACCGTCCCGGCATTCACGGTGAAAGTCGAAAAAACGTGTGCGGTGGCCCGAGGCGGGCCGGGATTGGACGCGCAACTTGTGCGGTCTCAACCGTGTTTGCGAATGGTCGTCTTGGTTTGAGCGACCCATTCAAAATTGCAATCGTGTTGTGCCTCAGGGCTTCACCAATAGGCTCGAGCTTGACGGGATCTCCAAGAATTCGATTCTGAGAAACTGTTCCGTTGCTCCCTGCACTGCACCGCGCATCAAAAGATTGGGTTGATGATTCTTGCGCGATGCTCGAGTGAGGGTTGCGACCCGAGCGACCTTCGAGGTTACGCTGATCTGGCGTACCTGCTCGAAGCGCAGTGTAGCACACCTGTGAAGTGACGGATGCCAGGAAAAACACGTTTGGATCTCAATCCGAATTGAAGTTAAAGCGCGGCCAATCCTCGAACTTGCGTCGGCTGACTCGAGCCGCCCGCAGGTTCTTCACTGACACCGAACGCGGCGACATTGATCGGGGCTGACTGAGTGATGCTCGAGCCTGCGAAAACCCCGAGCGAGATGGCTTTGGAATCTTTGGTGATCGCCCACGCCTGCCAGGTTTTCCCAGTTGGAATCGTGCCGAGTTCGTGGGCGAAGAAGACGCGACCATCTTTGGTCAGCACCACCTGTCCAATCGCTTTTTTGCTGCTTGGATCGAACAGTGCATACATTTTTGCGCCGGGTGCTGCCACGACCGCGATGCCCGAAGCGTTTTGCGTGCGAATCATGGTCAGTTCATTTTGCAGGCTCGAGAGTTGCGAGGCGCTCTGGGTTCGTGTTGCTTCGAGTTCGGTGTTGAGGCTCGAGACTCGAGTGCCGAGCACAACCGCGATTAAACTCGCGGCAAGTGCGAGCGTGCTCAAGAATGGAATCAGCCATCTCGGGGGTGAAGGTGCGGGCATTGAGATTGGGGCTGGCGGGCTCGAGATGGGTGTGCTTGCGGGCGGGGCGACTTGGGCCGTGACGCGAATCTTCTCAAGGACTTTGGAACGCAATTCACTTGCCGGTTCGAGCTGCGGCACACTGCGGGCGAGCACGGCGGTCGTCTCGAGGAATCCCTGAAGTTCGGCCCGCGCATCGGGGTTGCGGGCAATGAATGCTTCAACCAGTGCGGCCTCACCCGGTTCGAGGGCGTTCAGGGCGTACAAGGGCAGGAGTTCTCGGGCTTCGGTGTCTGTCATTGGGGCGTTCCTCATATGAGTGTACGTGTTTGAGGTGATGTTTGGATGGAGTTCAAGGATTTTCTAGCTCGAGCGCAGACTTTTACTGGCTTTACTTTTGCGTGCCTCAAGCGAAAAACGGCTTGTTCGACTCGAGATAAGGCATTTGCATGACGTTTCCACGTTGATTCGCAAAAAAGCATTACAATTCCTTATGAAGAAAAACGTCTGGTTGCAAACCGAGTACGCCAAAGCGACCGCGAAATTCCCGGAACGCAGCGTGCTGTTCGATTCGATGGGTGGCCTCAAACCTGAACCGATCTATACCCAAGATGATCTGGAAGGTCTCGAGACGGACGACAAACTAGGGATGCCCGGTGAGTACCCGTATACACGAGGCACGCAGCAGAGCATGTACCGTGGCCGACTGTGGACGATGCGGATGTTCGCCGGATTTGGCAGTGCCGAACAGACAAACGAACGCTTCCATCAACTCCTCAAAGCTGGACAGACTGGCCTTTCAACCGCCTTCGACCTGCCAACATTGATGGGTTACGACAGCGACCACCCGTTCAGCATCGGTGAGGTCGGCAAATGCGGTGTCGCCGTCTCGAGTCTGGCCGACATGGAGATTCTGTTCCAAGGCGTGAACCTCGAGCAGGTCACGACCAGCATGACGATCAACTCGCCCGCCAGCGCAATCTGGGCGATGTACTTGGCAAACGCGCAAAAACAGGGCTTCAAACTCGAGAACCTGGGTGGCACAACGCAGAACGACATCTTGAAAGAATTCATCGCGCAAAAAGAATTTATTTTCCCGCCAGAACCATCGGTCAAACTCGTAATAGACACGTTCGAGTGGGCTCCGAAACACACGCCAAAATGGAACATGATTTCCGTTTCCGGCTATCACATCCGCGAGGCGGGCGCGACGAACGTCCAAGAACTCGCCTTCACACTCGCTGACGGATTTCATTATGTCGAACAGGCGATTGCTCGAGGGTTGGATGTCGATGAATTCGCGCCACGTATATCGTTTTTCTGGGATGTGCACAACGATTTCTTCGAGGAGATCGCCAAGTTCCGCGCCGCACGTCGCATCTGGGCTCGAGAGTTGCGGCATCGGTACGGCGCGAAGAATCCGAAATCCTGGATGCTGCGCACGCACGCACAAACCGCTGGGGTTTCATTGATGGCTCAGCAACCATTGAACAATATCGCTCGAGTTGCGATCCAAGCCCTCGCCGCCGTGCTGGGTGGAACACAAAGTTTGCACACGGATTCCTTTGATGAGGCGCTCGCGCTGCCAACCGAAGAGGCCGCGACGATTGCCCTACGAACCCAACAGATCATCGCTTACGAAACCGGCGTGACAAGTGTCGTCGATCCGCTCGCCGGAAGTTACTACCTCGAGAAACTGACCGATGAAGTGGACAGCGCCGCCATGCATTACATCGAACAGATTCGCGCCCTCGGTGGCGTGCCTCGAGCGCTCGAGGCTGGATTCTTCGCATCCGAGATTGGTGATGCCAGCTACCGTTATCAACGCGAACTCGACAGCAAACAACGCCTGATTGTCGGCATGAATGCCTTCACCGACGACAAACCCCTGTCCGTACCGATCCAACTGGTTGATAAAGAAGTTGAACGCGTGCAATCCGAACGCATTGCCCGAGTTCGCCGCGAACGCGACCCAATCCGGCACAAAGCCGCACTCGAGAACCTGCGCAAAACTGCCGTGCTGGGTCAGAACACCATGCCCGCGTTCCTCGAGTGTGCGCACGCCTACGCCACAGTCGGTGAGCAGATGGATGTGCTGCGAGGTGTGTACGGCGTGTATGAAGAACCCGTCTCGATCTGAATTTCAGGTTTTACC
>JANOWZ010000757.1:0-7220 GCA_031418155.1 Deinococcales bacterium | reverse complement strand
AGGATCGTGCCGAGCCGGGCGGCTTCGATGGGATCGGACTCCATCAGGGCCGTGATGCTCGAGCGCAACCGCAAGCTCAGGGCATCGGTCACACCCGCGTACCAGCCGTTGCCGATGCCCCCAAGGTACGGGCCGCGCCACAGGGCGGTCTGGTCGGAGGACAGCACCTCTTCGGCGTCGCTGCCGACCTTGCCGAGCGCGTAACCGGACGGTGTGCTGACGATGCTGTCCGGACCCAGGCTCGAACGGATCAGGTAGACCTGTTGCTTCAGGGTGTTGCGGGCTTCGAGTTCGCTTTCGCCGGGGTAGAGGGCATCGAGCAGGTCGAGGGTGCTGGCCTCGCTGCGTCCGGCGATTCGGGTTTCGAGCAGGTAGGCGAGGATCTCGAGGCGTTTCTGGGCGCGGGTCGGCACGGGTTGACCATCGCGCTCGAGGGTCACGGGTCCGAGCACGTTGATGCGGCTCGAGGGTGGCGACGCTGGAGCGGGTGCCACCTCCCACGCCGAGCGGTGGCGCTGACCACGGAGGGCGAGCGCCCCGAGTCCTTGGTCCTCGAACCAGCCGATCAATTCCTGAACCCGGCGATGGTCCTGTCCCAGTCGGGCAACCTCGAGTTCAGCCTCGAAACGGATTTCGGCGGTCGGGGCCTCGTGCATCAGTTTTTGCCAGTGTTCGCCTGCCTCGTTTGGCTGTCCATTCGCCTCGAGAACCATGGCGAGAGTCAACCTGTACTGGCACTCGTCCTCAAGGTTGCCCTCGATGAGGTTCTCCGAAGCTTCATGGATGAGCTTCAGCGCCAATTCGGGTTGTCCCTGCCAGGCTTCGATCCGGGCGGCGACGTTCAGGGCCGTCAGCAAACAGCGCCCGTTGGCGAGTTGGCGGGCGTGATTGACCGCCAACCTCGAAAACTTTTGGGCGAGCGCCGCCCCGTGCGGCGGACGCCATTCGGCGTAGACCTCGGCGAGTTTCCACTCATTGCTCACCAGACCGTGCGTCAATTCTCGCCGGTCGAGCATCTCGAAGCTCCGCAACAAGACTTCCTCGGCCTCCTCGAAGCGCCCCATCCGCACAAGGATCTCACCGAGTACCGCTTGGGCGTTGGTGCTGTAATACGCGGAACCGATCTGGTCGTAGCCTGCAATGGCCCGCTTCAGGTCATCGATGGCTGCCCCGTAGCGACCCAGCCGGTATTGGTTGAAGGTGCGGTTGTAATGGGTCACGGCTTGCCCCGAGATGCTCGCGGATCGAACAAAGCGCTCAAGGCTCTGGTCGTGCAAGACCTGGGCTTCCTCGAGCCTGCCCTGTTCGGATCGGATGCACGCCAGAAGCCCAAGAAATTCGGCTTGATCGGTCTCGTCAAGATCGGGCAGCCCGAGACCCAGATTGATCAGGGTCTCGGCGGCCTCGAAGGCGTTCGAGTTCGCGTAAGCACTTGCGGCGGAAAAAACCGAGTGCTGCTGCGTTGCCAGTTCAGGATGTTCGCGCCAGACCTCGAGGGCTTCGGTGTAGCGTGTCCCCTGCGAGAGGGCGTGGAACACGCAACGCACCCAGCGAAGCTCATGGCGCTCGGCTTCGGGCAGGGCAAGCACAAGGGTTTGAACCTCCTCAAAGCGTCCCAGCGACGCGAGGGCACCCGCGAGCTTCAGACGAGCTTCTCGGTGATCTGGCTGCGCGTCGAGCGCAAGGCGGGCAAATCGGGCGATCTGGCCGTGCGCGTTGCTGGGTTCAAGCGTCGTCGTCGCCTCCAGTGCCAGCCTGACGCGCTCGGGGCCTTCAGCCTGCTCGGCGGCGAGGCCGAGCAGCGCACCGACCTGAGCCGCCGTGCCGGTCTGGCGGACCCGTTCGACGGCGCGTGAAAGAAGCTCGAGCGCGTCCGACGGTCCAAAGCCCGCATCCTGGATGAGGGCGACAACCAGTTCAGGGTGATCCTGATCGAGTGCCTTGATCGACTCGCGGGCATATTGATACCGGCGTAAAGCGGGCAGATCGTGGGCGATTACCTCACCGAAAAGCGGGTGTGCGAAGTCGTAACCGCGCAGCAAACCCGTGCGCTCGAGATCGCGTCGAATCCCGTCGAGCGCGTCAGGCTCAAGGCCCGCTACGCGCGCCCAGAGCGACTCCAGGCGCTCTGGCTCGAGCCCAGTGGGCAGAACCGAGCGTACTTCCAGGGCGACCCGCGCCTGTGGCATCTCCGCCGCGCTCGAAACGATCTTGAGAATCAGCGCTTCGATGGTCAGCGGCATGTAGCCTTCGGGCGGTTCACGCCAATGCCAGCGCTCGCCGTCTGACCAGAAGTAACCCTGTCGGCGCAAGTATCGCGAATACTCGAGCGTGAACAATGGGTTGCCGCGCGTCCGAGCGAACACCCAATCGAGCGCTTGATCCGGCGCAACCGCCCGCAATTCGGCCTCGACCAGCCGGGCCGTTTCGGCGGGCGAGAGCGGTTCGAGCCGGTGGTTCTGAAACGGTTCGGGCAGCATGGTCCGGCTCGTGGCGATCAGGCCGACACCGCGCATTTGCGCGAGGGCGGAAGCGAGGGCCGTGATCCAGTTCGAGCGTTCCGGGTCGGCCTCATGGATGTCTTCAAAGCACAGCACAAAAGGTGCACTCGCGGCGAGGGTAGTCGCAACCACCTGCGTCAAGATGCCCGTTTCAACGTGCTCACCACGCTCAAGCAGTTCAAGTTGAGCATTGGCCCAAGCCGGCAGAGCGCGTGCCCGAGGCAAACCATGAGCGAGGTCTGCAAAACCAATTGTGGCCGCAACCCGCAGTTGATGGCAGGGAATATGCTCGAGAAGCGACTGTGCAAGCTGTGATTTGCCGATGCCGGGTTGTCCAACAATTGCCAGCGGCGGCGAGACACGCTTCGAGACGATCACGCCAAGCTGTCGCGCGAGTTGTGAGGCGATCTTTTGCCTCACCGTTCATCGCCCGCTTTGGGTCGAATACGGGTGCGG
This sequence comes from Deinococcales bacterium, assembly GCA_031418155.1. Lineage (GTDB taxonomy): Bacteria > Deinococcota > Deinococci > Deinococcales > JAAFIG01 > JANOWZ01. The sequence goes on along the minus strand of JANOWZ010000757.1, from coordinate 4,263 downwards.
TTGACCATGCTTTGCCGTGCAACCGGTAGTCTGAGCATCAGTCTTCTTGCTCCCCTGTGAAAGCGATTCCGATTTGCAGCATCGCTTACTCTTTGTGCCTCGCAGGTTGGCCTATTTTTCGTTAGGGTAGCACTGATCGCTCAATTGTTGTTTGAGCCCAGAGCACGCGAACCATTTGGCTTTAGGTGATGACCTCATCCATCATCACCAGCTTCATCTTGGGTGTCCACAAGTAGTAGAACGAAAAACATCCCTCACCACAAAAAACGACTGTCCAGAACATCAATCCACCCACACCAACTCTACCGGATCAATCGCGTTCGGATCATGTATCGGCCTGAGATCACCTGCCGTAGGCATCTCTGCTAACTCGAAATCATACCGACCCAACATGCGACCCGCACCCACATGATCAACTTTGGCACGTCAGTGAGAGCAGGGTTGACTCACCAATTCACACCTGAACCGTTTCAACTCATTTTTGCTTTAAAACTGCAAAGCCTTGAGCGTTCTTGTAAAGACCAAAAGGCTGCAACCACCGATCAGGTTTCGAAAGTCTGGTTGTCGGTTCGAGCCACTCCATAAAGTCTTCTAGCTTCAATTCGATCAACCCTCGAGAATCATCGACCCGATTCAAGCGTGTGATGACCGCGCAGCTTTCCACTCGAGCACTGGGCCGTTCATAGCGTGTCCACATGCCTGCAAGCCAAATCACCTCTCCCCTGTCCTCGAGCACATCCACACCCTCGAGCCTCGCGGATTAGATAGGGTTCACGCACCTTTAACGTGACTTTGAACTGGAATTCATCAGTTTGGTTGTAACCCTATACCATTGCTTCAGGCGCGTCCAGTCTCGAGCCATCGTGCCCAGTCAGGTCGGCCTACCACTCGAGCAATATTAGCGGCAATGTGCCAATCGTATGGAACGGCCAGGTGTTCAACTTGCCAACCTCGAGCCCTTTTGCTGACGATGGCACAACGGGCGTGCGGGCTACCAGATTCCATGCGGTGCGGCATCGGATCATCGTGGTCATAGGCGGGCAGGCCAACGCTGCCGGGATTGACCACGAGTTTTCCACTGGAAAGTTGAACCGTGCGGGCCACATGCGAGTGACCGCAGAGCACGAGCGAGGCAGTCACCTTCGAGAGTTTGGCTTCGATGCTGGTGTCGTGTTCGAGGAAAACACCGTCTAAGGTGATGCGCTCGAGCAGGGATTCCGTGTCAGAAGCTGGTGTGCCGTGACAGCAAAACACATCGCCTACCTCGAGGGTTGTTTGTCGGGCTTGCAGCACATTGAGGTGAGCTTGGGTCAATTGCGAACGCTCGAACACGAATTGTCCAGGAATGGCAGGCTCGAGAAATACGCGATCCATGTTGCCAAGTACACCGCGAATGCTTCGAGCCTCGAGCGTATCGAGCACCTTCGCAGGTTCGAACACTCCCTGTGCAACATCTCCGAGGTCCACTATGAAATCAACCTTGGCCGCATCGAGGGCTTCAAGCACGGCCTCGAGTGCCAGCAGGTTGCTGTGAATGTCCGCGATCACACCGAGTCGCATGATGAGGCTTACTCTACAGCGCGGAAAATCCAGGCTTACGCTGAGGTGAAACTAAGCTAGCGGCGTTTTTGTACAGACCAAACGGTTGCAACCATCGCTCGAGTATGTTTGGTGATGTGCTTGGCTCGAGCCAGTCAGCGAATTCCTCAAGCTTCAATTCAATCAAGGCTCGAGAATCCCTGACCCGATTCAAGCGCGTAATCACCGCGCAACTTTCAACTCGAGCACTGGGCCGTTCGTATCGCGTCCACATCCCAGCAAGCCAGATCACCTCTCCCCTGTCCTCGAGTACATCCACACCCTCGAGCCTCGCAGACTGCACGGGAATCACGCAGCGGCTTTGCGCGAAGACCCTCGAGACCGCCCGTTGGTACTCGATGCGTTCGGCACGAATCGCATGAAGTTTGTAACGGTCTGATTCGCGTGAACTCGAGAATTCGTTCGGCACGAGTCCAAAGCGTGCGCTGCTGAGTCGGTAGCCGTTCTGGTCAAACAGGTCGCGCTGTCCGTGTGGTTGCTCGAGTCGGATGATCGGCAAGTGATCGCCAACATGAACACTGTTTTTGGGAATAAACAGCCTTGTATTGACTGGAATTCCAAAGGTTTTAACTGCATTCTCGAGGTTACTTGGTGAAATCACAAAATCAATTGATTTTTCCTCAGTTTTCATATCAGTATTTTAGTTTATTAATACAAATATTGCAATTAACTTCTTAAACGCTGATTTAGATTACATGTAACCTCGAGTTAATTAAGTCTTTCACAAGTCAATAGCCTACCTCTAGCTCGTGAAACTATTCTTCAAGTCTCACAGCCAAGCCTTTTTCATCACCCAACCCGCACTTACTCGAAGATTTTCACCTCACGCATTCACAAACTGATGCGGTTTCGGCCCAATCATCCCCTCCGCATAATCCCGCTCGAGTTCCAACAACCCCTCCTTCCGAACCGAAGAGAGCGCCCAGGCTGTCGGTTTGCTCAAACTCGAGTCCGATTGCGCATCCACCGCGAGGTGAAAGACCCGTTTAACGTACCAGAACCCCGCTCGGGTCCCACCGTGCTGCTCGGCACGCAAGGCCACCCAGAGCAGGCGCTGCCAGAGCTTCGTAAAGGCCGTGTCACGCAATGCGCCAGCAAACGCTCCAGCCGTGCGTCGCACCCAAGCCGCTCGAGCCTTGCTGGTCGCTTCTCCCCTGTCCCGATAATCCTCGAGAATCAACTCGAGATCGGCAAACATCGCGTCAGGCAGCGCGTTTTTCGAGATGTCGCCCAGCGTGTCGTCGTATAGATTATCGGTTTTAGCAGTCTGGATCTCTGATAACGCTTCAATGCAGACAAACAACCAATTGTTCAAAACGATTTGTTCCCTAACAGATCTATACAACGACACACTTATTTCCTGCGTCTGGGACGTACTTTCTGAGATTAGGCTTTCTGGGGGTGCGGCTCTCGAGGGTTTGGTGCGTTTCTGCTCACTCTCGTTGGCGAGGTCTCGAGAGGTCCAGCGTTTGACCTTGGCGTTCGGACTGGTCCGACCCTGCGGGAAAAAACGCAGCACCGTACCGCTGATGACCTTTCTCGAGCCACCACCGGGGGTGGGCATGGTGTCGTAGTTCGGACGGAAGTCGAAGAAGTGCTCGACGCTGGCGCTCCAAGGGTGCGCGTCCTCGAGCAGGTGACGCTGCACGGTGCGTTCAGAGTGGCCGGTCATCTCGGCGAGCGTCCAGAGGGCCGTCAGGTAGTGCGGCGCGGGCCTCGCGGTCGTGGCGTGGCTCAGGCAGGCTCGAGCCAGGGTCAGGACGGTCGGCCAGGCAGCACCGAACTCGGCTTGGCGTGACTCGAGCAGGGCAAGGGTAGGGACGGGCTCGAGCGGTTCGGACTCCGTTTGGGGTTTGGCTCGAGGTTTCATACTGACGACTCGGGCGCTGGCCTCATCACGGCGCAAGGCGTTCGCTTTGAGGTGCTCGAGGTTATCGTGCAGGTTTGCCTCTCGGGAGGGCTTGGCTGGCGTTTCAGGCCACTCCAGGGCGCTCAAGTCCATGAAGTTGAGGGTGACGGGCGGCTCGAGGATTGCTGGGGCGTTCTGGACCGGCTGAAGGCTCGAGGTGCTGGCCGCGAATGGGCAGCCAACTCGGTTGAGGCTGGCGGGGCATTTCAGGTCGGTGGTCTTGCGACACCAGTGACCGACCGGTGCGATATGCGAGCAGGTGGGATCTGGCATCAGTCCACCTCGAGATTGTTTACAGAATGAGGTTTTCCAGAGTGATTGCTGTTGTTGAGATACGACTTGACCTGATGAGCCATAAGACTCACCTCGACTTTCTGGACGAGAAAGGCGTTTCACCCCACATCTGGGGATCTGTTGGGCAACAGAAACAAGACTTGGGGATTGCGCTCCCAAGCGATTTCGGATAATCTCAGGGTCGTTTGGATGGATCAATCTGAGAAGACACGAACAGGTTCCGGTGCCGACCGGAACTTTTTCATTTGGCTTTGGCCTGACCTTGCCGAAGAGTCAACGCCGTGAATTCATCTCGTACCTCCGAGGCTTCACGCTAGCATTGACCACATACTTCAATCAAGGAAATAAACGTCGCACACGTGACATAACTGCTGCTTTTCACATGGAAGTAGTCACTTATGACAAAGTTGTTGTTAAACTTGCACTATGGCCACCCGCAAACCCAAGAAATCGAACGCCGC
>JANOWZ010000756.1:0-3784 GCA_031418155.1 Deinococcales bacterium | reverse complement strand
TTTTGTTCGTGCATGTCATGAGGGTAGTGAGACCCCCGTGAATTTTGCGTGAAGTCTCAAACTGTGTGCCAGACGCGAAAAAGCCCATCTTTGGTCTAGGGTGGCCGGTATTCATGCATTTATGCATAAATCTTTTTCATTTTCGTTTCACGTTGTGTTTGGTCTTCATGCTGTTCAGGACGGGATTCTTGAGCATTTCGCCGAAAGGCACTCAGAATCGGGCTTTGGCCAGCAAGAGACAAAAGCACCCAAGATGAAAAGTGTGTTCCATCACACAAAAAGGCGAGCCCTACCTTCATCTTGTATTGGAAGAGTTCCCGAATTTCGGCCTGAACAGCATCCAGATCGCCTGGATTTCCTCGAGCAAGTTGTATGAACAGGTTATTTTGAAACCGTTTCATTTTTGATACTGGGTTTTTGATATCGGGCGGCCTCAAACAATTCACCACGGATGCCCACAGGTGTCGTCTTGGTTACACTGACGCTTTCCTGAAGGCACCCTTTCGGTCCAAGACAAGAATCACGAAACGGCTGAGGCACGGTGAAGGATCACCTTGAGGCAAAACTGCTCGGAACCCCAGGATTGCGCTGGCAAAACCAGACGTTGGAGTTTATTCCGCCCAAACTGTGTGCCGTGCTGTACTACCTTTGCATCCAAAGCAAACCCGTGCCGCGCAAAGAACTCGAGGAACTCTTCTGGGGCAGCGGCTCGAGCGAAAATTTGCGGCAAGCCCTGCATCACCTGCGGGCCCTTCCCGGCGCTGAACACTGGTTGCAGACAAGCACTGAAGTCTGGGTGAATCTTCGTTCTGATCTGGGTGCCTTCGAGGAGGCGGTCAGCGGACGATACCATCAGCAGGTCCTGGAGATTTGGCGGTCTGTGCAACCTGCATCTTTGGGTTCGACCGTGCTGCTTCATGGGTTTTCGCTCGAGAGAGCCCCCGCTTTTGATGATTGGCTCGAGGTCGAACGCGCCCGGATTGGGATGCTGTACCTCGAATCCCTCGAAAGCCGAGCCTTCGAGCTCGAACAGGCCGGAGTCATTCATGAGTCCCTCACCGTTGTTCAAACCCTGCTGCACGAAGATCCCCTCAATGAAAGCGCCTACCGTGCCGCCATGCGCCTGAGTTACCGCAAAGGTCAACCCGAAATGGCCCGCTATTACTTCGAGCGTTGCCGCCGGGTATTGCGTCAAGAACTCGACACCCAACCGCTCGAGGAAACCGTGGCCTTGGCCCACAGCCCAGACCTGGCCGGTGTATACATTGTGCCCGAACCTCCGACATTGCGCCAAGCCCTCGAACGCCTACCCGACCCCCGCGCACGACATGGGCAGCGTTACCCGCTCTCGGCATTGATCGGGCTGGTCTTGATTGCCCTGCTCTGCGGTCATGAATCGCTGCGCAGGATCAGCCTGTTCGCCCAAGAACACCCGATTGTTTTGCGCGGCCTTGGCTTTCGCAACCGCACCGCACCGGGTCGGAGCGCCCTCGCTGAACTCCTCGATCACCTCGATTCGCTGCGGCTCCGGGAGGTGCTTGAGGTTGCCCACGCCCTGCCAGACGCGATCAGACTGCAACAAAGCCCACTGGACCTGATGCACCACTGGACGCTCGAGGTCCGTCACGAGTTGGCCGCTGTCGGCAGCAGCAAACTCGATGGCCTGCTCGAACGACTGGGCTGGCCGGGATTGCAGGGCTGGGTGATCCTCTCCGAACACGGTGATGGAACCCTGAACGTGCGTTGAGGATTCCCCTTCAAACCGATGGCGAAACAACCTGAACATCGACCCGTTTTGACTGCTCGCGTTGCTCGAGCTTCCAGAAATACTCAACCTTCTGGTCCAAATACCGCATGTGCTCCTGAAGCTTTGCCATGTGCGACATCAAGCCCGCACGGTGCGCTTGCAACAGGTGATAGCGCGTCCCGAACGAGGCCGCACCGCTGCGTTCGAGTTCGGTGAATTCGATCATCTGCTGAATGCCCATGCCAGTTTCGCGCAGCATCGTCATGAATCGGATGCAACCCAGAGCGCGGTCATCGTACTCGCGATAGCCGCTCGAGGTGCGACCCACATTGTCGAGCAGCCCGATACGCTCATAGTAGCGCAGGGTGTGCACGCTGACGCCGGAGTGTTGGGCGGCCTGTTGGATGTTCAGCAATTTTTTCATGCGCCCAGTATGCAACCTTCGAGCGCACTCAAAGATAGTCAACTCACAATGCACCCATCATCTCGAGAACACTGCTCGAAAAGTGTGTCCGTCACGCTTAAAAGCCTTGTCTTGAGGGCGAAGAATCCCGGTTTGACCTCAAGCGCACTCAAGGCATTACCCTCGATGCAGGTCTCGAGTACCTCGAGTGCCAGGAGGTCTGAATGAATCACATCGCCGCCAGTTTTATCCGAATCACAACCCGTCGCGTCACCGAAGGTTCGTTGCCACCGTGCGAACGATTTGACGAATGGGCGATCTACCAGCAAGACCTCGAGCATTCACGGCTGCTTGCTCAGGCTGTGCCCGATGAAACCCGCAACGCAGGCCGAGCAACATTATTTCGACTGGCAACAGGCTCAAGGTGATTGCCAATGCCCAGGTTCAGTCGCGTTTGAAGCGGTACGAGTCGTGAATGCCGTAATTCATGTCGTACAGGCGTTTGAAATCCGTGATGTCCTCGAGCAATTTTGGGTCCGAGAATGTCGAGTGTCCCTCGAGCGCGTGCAGCATCACATCCTCGAACAATTCGGTCAGGGTCATGTCGGTGGCCTCGGCGAGGGCTTTGAGGACTTTGACCATGCGTTTTTCCATGCGGATTCCAAGCTGCACGCGCTCAATGCTGATTTCACTTGTGTCGACTGGTGAGTCTTCCTCGGCGAGTTCGGCTCGAGTTGCAATTTTCGTGGATGTTGGGCCTTTCTTATCTTTTAACATATATAAAAATATAACACAATCTCGAGAAAATCCAAGCTTACGGCTTGAGCGGGTTCGTGGCAAAAACCGCCAATACTCCAGGCCAGAAATTGTACGTGCCGTGCGCCAAAATGCTGTAGCCCAAACCACGTCGTGTCGCAATCCACCACAACCAAACGCCCAAGCCGAGTTGCCGCAACGGCAGGTGAAAGGTGGCGACGCTGGATTTTTTCTCGAGAAAGCGACCCAGGCCCGTCAGCGCGAACGGCCTGCCAGCGACCCAAGCCCGAAGCGATCCTGCCCGTAAGGTGCTGGTGTGGGGCCAAGACAGATGCAGTGCGTTTCAAAAATCAGGCTGGTATCCAGCGCGAGTGGCCCGCAAGGTGCCGTCTTACGAGCAAGAAAGGCGAGTCTGAATTCGTATTCGCCCCATTCTTGAAGCGCTTGCGTGATTAATATCGAGCAGTGCAGCGAGGCCGGACTGCCCGAAGTTGACTTCATTGAAGACAAACGCAACTTCCGGTTGGTCTTCTGGCAGGATTCGTTTACCCAGGCCAAGCTGCTGGCGCTCGGCCTGAACGAACGTCAAGTGCTGGCCATGCTGTTTTTGAAACACAATCCCTGGCTGGACAATCCGGTCTACCAAGACCTGACCAAAGCCTCGAGGCGCACCGCCAGCCGTGACCTGTTGGACCTGCTCGAACGGGGTTTGGTTGATCGTGTCGGCGAGCGCAAGGTCGCCAAGTACAGGTTGGCACGGCGTACACAGTAAAGGCCATTTAAAGGCCATCTCAAGCCGAGGCCAGATCGACAAATCAAGAACAACGCGATGAAGTCAGCCATTGTGCCGCAGGTTGCGGCACAACATCAGGCCGATC
>JANOWZ010000755.1:0-7924 GCA_031418155.1 Deinococcales bacterium | reverse complement strand
TCAAAACTGCAATGGCTGCTCGCGCAGCGGCGCGTATGAATGCTCGAGCAAACGCAAGGCAGCTTCTGCCGGTACGGGTTTGCTGAACAAGTAGCCCTGCACTTTTGAGCAACCCATTTCTTGCAACCACTCGAGTTGCTGTTGTGTTTCGACACCCTCGCAGATCAAACCCAATTTCAGGGTTTGCGCGAGCGAAACGATCACACGGACGATCTCGCGGTTCGTTTCGAGGTTCATCTCACTGATGAAGGTCCGGTCGATTTTGATCGTGGTGATCGGTAGTTGCCGCAGGTGCGACAGACTCGAATAGCCCGTGCCGAAATCGTCCAAGTGCAAGCCCACACCAAGCTGTCGTAACTCGTGCAAGGTCGCCTCGGCGTGTTCGCTGCCTTGAACGACGCTCGATTCGGTGATCTCGAGGTTGAGGCTGCTCGCCTCGAGTTGATGTCGTTCGAGGATTTCAGCGACGGTTTCCACAAAGCCGTGGCGTTGCAATTGCAGGCTGGCGATGTTGACGTTGATGCTCAGGTCGGCGGGCACCAGTCCGGCATCGCGCCATTCGCGCAGTTGACGGCAGCTTTCCTCGAGCACCCATTCGCCAATCGCCACGATCAAGCCGGTCTCTTCGGCCAGCGGTATGAAATCGTTCGGTGGGACCAAACCGCGTTTCGGATGCTGCCAACGCACCAGCGCCTCGAAGCTTTTGATCCGTCCGGCCCGCACATCGACAATCGGTTGGTAGTGCACGCGCAACTCGTTGTACTCGAGGGCGCGACACAAGGCCGTCTCGAGGTCCATGCGTTCGAGCGCCTCGTTGTGCATGGTCAGGTCGTACTCTTCAATGCCGGTGCCGAGTGCTTTGGCGGAGTACATCGCGGTGTCGGCGCTGCGCAGGTAATCGCTGGCGGTCGCGTCCTGATGACGGGCGTTGACAATGCCGATGCTGACGGCGGTGAACGTCTCGAGGTCGCCGAGGTTGTACGGTTCGGCGATCAGTGATCGCAAACGCACGGCGATCTTGCGGGCCTCGTTCGCGCTGGCGTTTTCCAAGAGCAGCACAAACTCATCGCCGCCCCAACGGGCGACGACATCGCCGGGACGCAAACTGTGGGCCAATCGGCGGGCCACCTCGAGCAGCAACTGGTCCCCGACGGCATGACCGAGGCTGTCGTTGATGATCTTGAAACGGTTCAAATCCATGAACAGCAGCGCAAAACCACGTTCCGGTTCGCGTTGATAGATGCTTACGGCACGCTCGAGCCGGTCCACCAGCAAACGGCGACCAGGCAGGCCGGTCAGCGGGTCATAGTACGCACCGCGTTCGGTCAGGTCGGTGATCGATCCGGCCATGCGGATCATTTCGCCGTTCGTCCCCGGTGTGCCGACACCTCGGATCAGCACCCAACGGTACAGGTCGTTGCTGTCACGCACCCGGTATTCGACGTTGACGTTCGGGGTTTGACCCAGCCGATGCGCCTCAAATTCGGCCATGTACCGCTCGAGGTCATCCGGGTGAATCACGTGACTGAGCATCGCCTGTGTGAGTGGCACATTTTCATCGGTCGGAATCCCAAGGATTTCTCGGGAGCGTTTGGAACCGTAGAGGACTTTGTTTTGAATGTCCCAATCCCAAATACCATCGTTCGCGCCACGCATGGCGAGCGCATACCGCGCCTCGCTCTGCTCGAGCGCGAGTTCGTTGCGTTTGGCCTCGGTGACATCGAGCATCACGCCACGCAAACGAATCGTGCCGTTGGCTTCTCGGCCAATGGTGATGATGTCCCGAATCCACACGTAGCGATCGTCATGGGCTTTGAAGCGGTAATCGTATCGGATGCTGTCACTTTGGCGCACGCCATCCTCAACGATTTGCATGATGCGTTCAGAATCATCTGGATGAATGCGTTGCTCCCAGAAATCAGGCACCTCGAGCCACGCTTCAGGTTCGTACCCAAGCAGTTCACGCGAACGGTCACTCATGAACACGATTTGATGGCCGTAAATCGCTTCCCAAACCACGCCATCCAATGCGCCAACCAACTCGCGGTACTGCTCGCGGCTCTCGAGGATCATGCGTTCGTTGCGAATGTTCTCACTGATGTCACGACCGATGCTGGTCACACTGATGATCTGACCGTCCTGATTGGTGATGGGGGTGTTGGTCCATTCACACGCGATGATTGTGCCGTCTTTATGACGGTTTGTGTTGTTGACCCGACTTCCAGATTTGGTCAAGACGGTCTTGATGACCACTTCCGGGTCCTGCGAGACGGTCTCGGCGTTGATGGCCTGCAACATCACCTTGCCAATAACTTCTTGTGCGGTGTACCCAAACATTTTTTCGGCAGCAGGGTTCCAACTGAAGACCTTGAGATCGGTTGTCCATTCGACCACGGCCAGCGGCATGCGTTCAAAATGCAACCGCAACCGCCGTTCACTCTCGAGCAGTGCGGCCTCGTTCGATTTTCGGGCGGTGACTTCACGGGCGTTCAAGAGCATCCCGTTCATGGCGGCATCGTCCTCGAGGTTGCTGGCCCAGACCTCGAACCAGCGTTCGTTCGTGGCATCCGAAAGGATGCGCAATTCAAAACTCAATGCGTTGCCACGCTGCGAGAACATGTACTCCATCGCGTGATCGGCGATGGGCATGTCATCCAGGTGTACCAGTGACCAAATGTCCGCCTCGCGCCGTTGCAAGGCCACACCTTTCGAGCCGAGGATCTGGGCGGTGTTTGGGCTGACGTACTGCACCGTGCCATCTCGGTCGAGCAACACCACCATGTCATGCCCGTCACGAAAGAATGCCTCGTAACGTTTGCTGGTCTGCTCGAGGTCACGTTGACGCGCATCGGCCAAGCCCTGCATTTCTGCAATTTTCTCGAGCGTGACATTGAAACTTTTCGCCAAACTCCCGAGTTCGTCACCAGACCCGACCTTCAAACGTTGCGAACTGCGCTGGTCAGGGATGGTACGAATTTCTTGGGTGAGTTTGGCAATCCGTCGCAAAAGTCCAAGCTCGAGCGCCGCCATGATAAAAACCGTGAACAGCAACGCGCCACCGAGCAACACACTGTTGAGCAATTGCAGGGTGCGCAAACTTTGCATGTGAATATCGCGTTTGATTCGCAACTCGAGCCAACCCAAACCCCGACCGAGCGGGTCACGCAACTGGCTGCTGCCCGCAATCAAATCCTCGCTCAGGATGCGAATGTTGCGTCCGACATTGCCTGTGAAAGCATCATGCGCCAACCATTGCAGTTGGCCCTCGTTGACTTTCGCCAACTCGGTCAGGATGGTCGGTTGCAGCCACCGTCCGGTCAACAGCAACCCTCGAGATGGTCCGCCGGAATCGGTTTTCAGGATCGGTCGGGCCGCAATCAGCATCAGTTGATCGCCGATGCGCAACCAGAATGTTTGTTTTTGAATACCGTTCAAATTTGCTGGCAGTTGGCGCAGCAAGGCTTGGATTGCACTGGGTTTCAATGAACCGTAAGATCCATCGGGTTTGCTGCAACGCACCAGCAAAGCTTGGCGTTGTGAATTGAGCACCAGCATCAAATCCAAGTAAATGTCACGCAGCGAATTGCCATCCACGAAGGTCAACAAATCACTTTTTTCACGCCCGGAGAACGCATACATGCTGTCCCATGCGGACCAGTCCAGGTTCAAGGTCAGCAGTTGATCGGCCTGCGCCTGCACATTCGTTTGAATTGCCGTGATGTGATCTTCGGTGTGTGTGCGCTCGAGTTGATCGAACTCTGCACGCCAAATCCTGGAAACAACGAACGACAGCAGCACCGCAAGGGTCACAGCGGAGCATCCGACAATCAGGGCGGTTTTCAGACGAAGGTTCATAGGCTCGGGCCAGTTTGGGCCTCAGTCTAGGGTATGCAATCTCGAGCCTCTTTTGCGGTCAGAAACCGCAGCAGGACTGTATTCTTTGCTTCACGAATGGCAAGTTTGGAAAGAGTTCAAGTTCAGGTTTGAACGCTCGAAATTGCTGATGCCGTCCATGTCGAAATCTTGTGGAGCAAGTTTCGACTGATGAGCCTGCACGCTCGAGGGTTGCTGATGCCGTTCATGTCGAAATCTTGTCATGTGCAACATGCGATTTGGTGCGGCAAGTTTCGACTGATGGGCCTGTACGCTCAAGGTTGTTGCATCATCCATCAAAAAACCCGAGCCTTGATTTGAATCAAGGCTCGGGCCGATGCGCAGGATTTTCTTACTTCATCATTTTGGGCATCAACACCGTGTCAATCACGTGAATCACACCGTTGCTGGCTTCGATGTCTACCCCCGTGACTTTCGCGTTGTTGATGCGAACCGTCTTGCCCATCACCGAGATCTTCAACTCGGAACCCTCAACGGTTTTGGCCATCTGCTTGTTCATTTTCATCACATCGGCGGCCATGACTTTACCGGCCACCACGTGGTACGTCAGCACTTTGGTCAATGCCGCCTTGTCTGCCAAGAGCGCGTCCAAATCGGCCTTCTTGATCTTGGCGAACGCCTTGTTGGTTGGGGCGAAGACCGTGAACGGACCGTCACCCTCGAGCGTTTTGACCAGATCGGCGGCGGTCAAGGCCGTGACCAGCGTACTGAAATCCGGGTTGCCCGCAGCGATCTGCACGATGTTCTGGGTTGCGGCGCTGGATTTCAGGGCGAGGGCGGGAACCAATGCGAGCAATCCGAGCATGACAAGTTTCTTCATAATGGCCTCCAAGGTTTTGAAGTCAAAACGGTAACCACAACATGCTGCACGTGTAAACACGCATGTCGTGAACCTCTTTTCAAAACCTCTTTGGAGCTTAGACGCTCGAGTTGCTGGGGACCGGATCGCGCGTCACGTTTGAATTGTGCATCCTGGCAGGACGAGTTCACAAACCCAAGGACGAGGCTCAAGTTTGGGGGTTGCTGAACTCAGCACGCTTGAGGATTGCTGGACTCAGCACGCTTGAGGGTTGCTGGACTCAGCACGCTTGAGGATTGCTCATTCAGAACCGAGCCACGCTTTAGCTTCCTCCATCGCAGCAAAGAACCGAATCAACTTATGCGCCCGGTGTTCATGAACCAATTCGCTGAACCGTTCGCCGTGACTGGCAGGCTCGAGCAGCACCATCGCCAAACGCAAATCGTAATTTGTGCATTTCTGAAACAACTCACCGAGCAAGCCTGTGCGCAAGTCAAAGAAGCTCAAGGCCAGGTCGCTTTCTTGAAGAATCAATCCGTCCATGCCCCAGCAAGCGCCAATCAGGTCAAGAATGTCTTGGGCAGTCTCGAGCCGAATACTGGAATCCGCAGCGACCAGAATGTTCGGATGCTCAGTCATGATTTACTCCGAGTGGCTCGAGGTTTTACTTTTCCCTTTGACCTTTTCCCTGATTTTACGCTCCGCCCGCTTTGAACGCCGCATCCACCACGGCCCGAGCTTCGGTCATGACGCGCTCGAGGTGTGATTCGCCTTGGAAGCTTTCGGCGTAAATTTTGTACACATCCTCCGTGCCGCTCGGACGTGCCGCGAACCAGGCGCTCTGCGTGGTGACTTTCAGGCCGCCAATCGGCTCGTTGTTGCCTGGTGCTCGGGTCAGCTTGGCGGTGATTGCTTCGCCCGCCAGTTCGCTGGCCGTGACCATCTCTGGCGAGAGGTTCGAGAGCACTTTTTTCTGCGCGGCATTCGCTGGCGCATCTTGGCGCGAATACGCGCTCGAGCCGTATTTCGCCTCGAGTTCCGTGTGGTGTTCGCTCGGACTTTTGCCGGTTTTGGCCATGATTTCGGCGGCCAGCAACCCCATGATCGGGCCGTCCTTGTCGGTGCTCCAGGCTTGGCCGTTCATGCGCAAAAAGCTCGCACCGGCAGATTCCTCGCCACCGAATCCGAACGTGCCCTCGAGCAACCCCTCGACGAAGTATTTAAAACCGACCGGCACCTCGATCAACGTGCGCCCGATGCCCGCCGCCACCCGGTCGATCAACGCGCTCGAGACGAGTGTCTTGCCGATCCCGGCGTTCATGGGCCAGTTCGGGCGGTTCTGGAACAGGTAGTTGATGCTCACGGCCAAAAAATGGTTCGGGTTCATGATGCCGTCCCGCGTGACAATCCCGTGCCGATCCGCGTCCGGGTCGTTGCCAACCGCCACATCAAACTTGTCTTTGAGGTGAATCAGGCTGGCCATCGCGTAAGGGCTCGAGCAGTCCATGCGAATCTTGCCGTCTTTGTCCACGGTCATGAAGGCGAAACTCGGATCGATCTTGTCATTGACAATCTCGAGGCCCAACTTGTGGGTCTCATTGATCGCCTGCCAGACGGGAAGGCTCGCGCCGCCGAGTGGGTCCACACCGATGCGCACTCCGCTGGCTCGGATCGCATCAAGGTCGATGATCTCTGGCAATTCATGCACGTAAGGTGTGACGAAATCGAACGCCTCGGCCCCTGCGAGCGCCCTGGCGAACGGAATGCGTTTGACACCCTCGAGATTGGCCTTCAAAAGTTCGTTGGCTCGGGTCTGAATCGCTTTGGTGACGTTCGTGTCGGCTGGCCCACCCGTGGGAGGGTTGTACTTGAAACCGCCATCCAAGGGCGGATTGTGGCTCGGCGTGATCACGATTCCGTCCGAAAGCACGCCCGGATTGGCCCGATTGAAATTCAGGATCGCGTGCGAGATCAACGGTGTCGGCGTGAAGCCTCGGGCTTCCTGATACCGAACCTGAACACCATTCGCCACCAGCACCTCGAGCGCCGAAATCCAGGCGGGTTCCGAAAGCGCGTGCGTGTCCGTACCGATAAACAGCGGCCCGGAAATCCCAACGCTGGCGCGGTACTCGGCGGTTGCCTGCGAGATCGCCAGGATGTGCGCCTCGTTGAACGTGCCGGCGAAAGAATTGCCACGATGTCCGCTCGTGCCGAACGCCACAAGTTGCGCCGGATCGTTCGCGTCCGGGGAAATCGCGTAATAACTCGAGACGAGCCTGGGAATGTTCACCAGAATTGATTGCGGGGCGACCAGACCGGCGAGTGCGGAAATCGACATGCGAAATCATAGCTCGAGCCCAAGGTTCCCGTGTATTTTTGAGGCTCGGATTGCCCGAAATCGAGCACAAATGCCCTCCAGGAGCGGCTTTGACGGCGGTCTTTGTTCTCGAGTTTATCCACAGGCTCAGGTGAGGCTGTGGATAACTTTATCCACAGGTTGGCGAAGGTGACATGAAATCTGTCCAGCACGAGGAAATCCCCCGTTTATCATCCCGAATAAAGCCTTGTCAATCCCAGAGTTATCCACAACCCTGTGGATAACTTTTTGAACAAAAACCCCTGTAAAACACGGCCTCAGACCACAAAAACCGAACATGGTCTGGGCCGTCCCACGTTTTGTTCAATGGCGTTGCAACCTCGAACCTGAAAGGGTTTGAATCCCCAAGCTCGAGCCGGGTCGAATGGCCTGGTTTTGGGCCGTTTTTCTTTCCCTGGCTTTCTTCCGCCGGTCCGCTCGGGGTATCGTGCGGGGATGCTTTCACCGCTGTTCGCTTGGCTTGCCGGTCTACTCATCTCCATCGCTGGAGGCGCAGCGCTGGCGCTCGCACCGTTGACATTTTCGTACAAGGTGATCCTGGCCTGCGTGATCGTGTTTTTTGTGGACAAACTCGGTGGACGGTGGTTCGGTTACACCAGCCTGCTGGTCCTGTTCGCCGGACTGTACCGCGATCCCGGTCACACCTGGGCGCTCGTGCTGCCATTGCTGATCGGCTCGAGCCTGGTCGCATTGGTCTTGCGGCACGCCGAACCCGGCTGGATTGGTGTGCTGCTGGTGATCGTGGGCTTTGCCGCGCCCGTGTTGATTTTAAGCATTGTGCAAATCAGGCTCGACCCGACCTTTGCGCTGCCCAAACGTTACCTCGAGTTGCATTTGGCAAGCGGCGCGGGCGC
>JANOWZ010000754.1:0-4469 GCA_031418155.1 Deinococcales bacterium | reverse complement strand
TCACCGACGCACTTCTAGCTCCTCGTTACGATTCGATTTAAGCCGCCTCGAGTTATTTTCTGGACTCGAGTGACCGAGAATCATACTCTTGAAGACTTCGCAGGTCGATTTTTTGCGTCTAGGACGATTCCAAACACGGTCTAAGACCCTGAGTAACCTTAAACATGACAAGAGGATCAAATAGCCGTACTACATGAATGAGTTGCCGCTCAAGCTTGCACCAAGAGCGGAGAAAAACCAAAAGTGTTGCAATTCCACGAGTAAATCGTTGTCACTTCGAGAATTTCGCACCCGTTGGCATCGCAAGAGCGGCAACGATTCTCTACTGACCAGAACTGACGCGCAACTCCTGCACGCTGCCGGACTCGTCACCTCTGACGGTATGATTCGAGCCGCCCTGATCCTGCTCGGCACATCTGAGGGCGTGCGGCGGCACCTGGCGCAATCTGAAGTGGTCTTCGAGTACCGCTCGAGCGAGGCGAGCATCCCGCATCAGGAACGACTCGAATGGTCCATCATGCTTACAATTCCGTTCTGACCTGCCAGAGTTCCGGGAACAAAACGATCTCGAGCGCCCGCCGCAAGTACGGCACACCCGCCGTGCCGCCCGAGCCCTGTTTGAAACCGATGATCCGCTCGACGGTGGTCAAATGGTTGAACCGCCAGCGGCGAAAATTGTCCTCGACATCAACCAACTTCTCGGCGAGGGCGTACAAATCCCAGTATCGTGTCGTGTTGCGGTAGACCTCGAGCCAAGCCGCACGCACAGCGTCATTGGCCTGATAGGGCATTGCGAAATCACGCTCGAGCAAGGCAGAAGGAATTTCGAGGCCACGGTTCGCCAGCAGCCGAAGCGTCAAATCGTACATACTCGGCGCGTTCAGAGCAGCCTCGAGCAAAGCAACATGCTCGGGCCGATGCGTGTGGGATTTCAACATGAACGGCTGCTTGTTGCCGAACGAAAACTCGATCAGCCGGTACTGGTGCGATTGGAAGCCGCTCGCCTGCCCGAAACTGCTGCGAAACTCAAGGTAATCGGTGGGCGTCATCGTCCTCAGCGCCTCCCAAGCGTTCGTCATCTGCTCTTGTGCCCTCGAGACCCGAGCCAGCATCTTCATCGCCGGATCGATCACGCCAGCCTCGAGAGAACCCATCGCGGATTGCAACTCGTGGATCAGAAGCTTCATCCAAAGTTCTTGAACTTGGTGAACCGCGATGAACAAGGGCTCGTCGTGCGCCGTCGTCAGTGGGTTCTGGACCGAAAGCAGCGTGTCCAACTCGAGGTACGCGCCATATGAGAAACCCTGGGAAAAGTCTGTGTGAGCACTCGAGTATGTGGTTTTGTCATCGTGCATGATTCCCCTCCGGTTCGAGCATTGATTTTTGGAACTTGGTGTCGGTTCGAGAATCCATCGCTGCTCAATCCCCTGGTCGATCAACATCTTTTGTAGCTTCGAGTAAATCGTTGTCACTTCGAGAATCACGCACGCTTCGCACCGGAAACGGCAGCAATTATGGGGCCGGTGTCGCCGTCACTTTCGTCACGTCAACCATGGACTGCACGTGCAATACGCCTTTCGCAACGTTCAACCTGAGGCCCATGAAACCGTCACCGGTACTGAACGTTCCAGCCAGGGCTTGCATTTCCTTCCGGTACGCTTCGCGCACCAACACTCGGGTCAATGCTGCCGTATGGAGGTTGGCGCGGATCAGCAGGCGTTGACCGGCCCGCAATCCCAAGCCACGGTGAACGCCCCGAGTGCGAACAGAATCGGTGCGAGCGCAATACCAATCCAGGGGCATCAACCAACGGGAATCGGTGGCATGGACAAGCTCTGTGTGGACGTTCCTGGTCACTTCAGACACCTAATGCAGCACGCCAATCACCGTTTCGACCGCCGTCCGTAACCGTCCCGAAACAATCAGGCCGCGTGCCGCTTCGAGATCTCCGGTCATGATTCGGTCCCGCTCGAGCGGTGGTACGACTTCTCGGACAGCCCCGTGCGCGGCCTTGACGCCCGGACCGGGTTGCAATGGTGCGTGAAACTCGAGCGCTTGTGTGGCGTTGACCAGTTCGATGGCGAGCACCCAGCGTGCGTTCTCGAGGATCATGGCGCATTGTCGGGCGCTGGTGGTGCCCATCGAAACGTGGTCCTCCTGGTTGGCGCTGGTGGGGATGCTGTCCACGCTGGCTGGGTGTGCGAGGACTTTGTTTTCGCTGACCAAACTGGCCGCAGTGTATTGCGAGATCATCAGGCCGCTATTCAACCCACCCTGCATGGCCAGAAATCCAGGCATGCCCGAGAGGGCTGGATCGAGCATGTGTTCAATCCGGCGTTCGGAAATGTTGGCGAGTTCGGCAATGGCGATTTTGGCGTAATCCATGACCAGGGCGACCGGTTGGCCGTGAAAGTTTCCGCCCGAAATCACGGTCTCGTCGCGGTGAAAAATCAGTGGATTGTCGGTGACGGCGTTGACTTCACGGGTGACGACCTCGAGCGCATGGCGCAGCGCATCGCGGCTCGCGCCGTGGACTTGCGAGATGCAACGCAGGCTGTAGGCATCTTGAACTTTTTCGCAGTCTTCGTGCGAGCGGTGAATCGGGCTGTTCGCGCCGAGTTTGCGAATGTTCTCGGCGACTTCGATCATTCCGGGGTGCGGTCTGACGCGGGAGACTCGAGCATCGAAGGCGGTCAGTGTGCCTTTTAACGCCTCGAGACTCATCGCTCCGGCGATGTCAGAGACGGTGGCCAACTCGAGCGCGTCATGCAGGGTCAGTGCGCCAATCGCGGTCATCGCTTGCGTGCCGTTGATCAGGGCCAATCCCTCTTTGGCCTCGAGTGTGATGGCTTTCAGACCGGCCTTTTCGAGCGCCCGGTGCGCGGGCATGGTCTGGCCTCCGAACCAGGCTTGACCCTCACCGATCAGCGTCAGGCTCATGTGCGCCAGCGGTGCCAGATCGCCGGAGGCTCCGACGCTGCCCTGCGATGGCACGATTGGATGCACGCCCCGGTTCAGGCATTCGAGCAGCAATTCGATCACTTCGAGGCGCACGCCGGAACAACCGAACGCCAAACTTTGGGCGCGAAGCAAGAGCATGGCGCGAACGGTTTCCCTCGAGAGTGGTTCGCCAACCCCCATCGCGTGCGACAGAATCAGGTTGCGTTGCAGCAATCGCGTGTCTTCAATGGCGATGCGAACGTTGGAGAATTTTCCGAAACCAGTCGTGATGCCGTAGACCGTTTTGTTGTCCGCGACAAGTTGTTCGACGTAGGCTCGAGATTCGAGCACGTTGGCTCGGGCTTCTGTGGCCAGTGCCACCGGATGGTGTTCTCGAGCGACGCGCACCACATCGGCGACAGTGAGCGGTTGACCAATCAAGATCGGATTCAGGCTTGGATTCATGGTTGCCACCTTTGACCCGCAATGAAGATTTGTGCGACCGGATTTCTGCCGAGCGAGTAGGCGATCTCGCGCCAGTCGGAACTCTCGAGTACCAGAAAATTGGCTTTGCAACCAAGCTCGAGCCGTCCTCGATCATGCAATCCGAGCGCGGCGGCGGCATGGACGGTGCTGGCGATCAAGGCTTCGGCGGGCGTTAAACGGTTCAATCGCACGCCGAGGGCCAGTGCGAGTTGCAGCGAAAAAACCGGGCTCGAGCCGGGATTCAAATCTGTTCCGATGGCGACGGCGGCACCGGCATCGATCAGGTCTCGCCCAGGTGCGGCGGGCAACCCGAGGTGCAGACTGACACCGGGCAAAATCACGCCAACCGTATTGCTGGCGGCGAGTGCTTGAACCTGTAACACGCCAGAGGCCTCGAGATGGTCCACGCTGAGGGCGTTGTGTTCGATGCCCAACTCGAGTCCGCCGATGGCGTGGAACTGATCGACGTGCAATTTCACGCTGAGGTTGTGCGTGCGGGCCGTCTCGAGAATTCGTCTAGCTTCTTCGACACTGAAAGCCTCGCGTTCAACGAAAACATCCACAGTGCTCGCCAGACCTCGGGCCGCTGTTTCTGGGATCAACTCTTGCATGACCATCTCGAGGTAGGCGCTTCGTTCGTTCGTGTCTTGTGGTGGCACGTGAATCAACAAGCTTGGCACGAGTTGCGCTTTGACCCGAGATTGCAAAATTCGAATTGCCTCGAGCATTTTCAGTTCGGCAGGAAGCGTGAAACCATAACCGGATTTCACTTCAATCGTCGTCGCACCGGAACGCATCAACGCCTCGAGCCTCGGCAATGCGAGTTCAACCAGCGTCTCGAGACTGGCTGCCGCCGTGAATTTCATGGTCCGTCGAATGCCACCGCCAGAGGCCAGGATTGTTTCGTAGCCGACACCGGAAGCGCGGGCCTCAAAATCGGCGAGTCGATCTCCGGCCCAAACCGAGTGCGTGTGCGGATCGATCAAACCGGGAATCACGGCACGACCCTCGAGATCAATTCGTGCTTGGGTTTCGCCCGTCCA